>NZ_JAFREJ010000020.1:0-34443 GCF_017377545.1 Faecalibacterium sp. Marseille-Q4164
AAATTTTAGCATATATTCATTTTTATATGGTATATATTCATACTGTGTTTTTCATTTGCCCCTCCGTGAGCGCAAAAAACCGCCCCGGCTTCCTCTTTCGGAAACCGAGGCGGTTCGTTTGCGTTATTTGTGTCGGTTCAAGCCCTCACGCAATTACTTGCGGGGGTTCTTGATCGCAGCCTGAGCAGCAGCCAGACGTGCAATGGGCACACGGAAGGGAGAGCAGCTGACGTAGTCCAGACCGACGTTGTGGCAGAACTCCACGCTCGTGGGATCGCCGCCGTGCTCACCGCAGATACCCAGGCCCAGATCGGGACGGGTCTCACGGCCATCGTGTGCGGCCATCTTGACCAGCTTGCCCACGCCGATCTGATCCAGGTGCTGGAACGGATCGCTCTCGTAGATCTTGTTCTCGTAGTAAGCGCCCAGGAACTTGGCAGCGTCATCACGGCTGAAGCCGAAGGTCATCTGGGTCAGGTCGTTGGTGCCGAAGCTGAAGAACTCAGCCTCCTTGGCGATCTCGCCGGCAGTCAGGGCTGCACGGGGGATTTCGATCATGGTACCGACCTGGTACTTCATGTCAACGCCAGCATCAGCGATCAGCTCATCAGCGACCTTGACGACAACGTCCTTGACGAACTTCAGCTCCTTGACCTCGCCGACCAGCGGGATCATGATGTGCGGGGTGATCATGCAGCCGGTCTCAGCAGAGACGTTCAGGGCAGCCTTGATCACAGCGCGGGTCTGCATGGCAGCGATCTCAGGATAGGTGACAGCCAGACGGCAGCCACGGTGACCCATCATGGGGTTGAACTCGTGCAGAGAAGCAACCACGTTCTTCAGGTCATCGAAGGTCATGCCCATATCGGCAGCCAGCTCCTTGATGTCCTCATCCTTGGTGGGCAGGAACTCGTGCAGAGGGGGATCCAGGTAGCGGATGGTCATCGGGCGCTCACCCATGATGCGGTACATGGCCTCGAAGTCACCCTGCTGGAACGGCTCGACCTTAGCCAGAGCAGCTTCGCGCTCTTCCACGGTACGGGCGCAGATCATCTCACGGACAGCCTTGATGCGGTCCTCGGCGAAGAACATGTGCTCGGTACGGCACAGGCCGATGCCCTCAGCACCCAGGTCAACGGCCTGCTGTGCATCGCGGGGGTTATCAGCATTGGTCATAACCAGCAGCTGGCGGGCAGCATCGGCCCAGCCCATGAAGCGGTTGAAGTTCTTGTTGCCGGTAGCGGCCACGGTTGCGACCTGCTCGCCGTAGATGTTGCCGGTAGAACCATCGATGGAGATCCAGTCGCCCTCAACGAACTTGTGGCCGTTGATCTCGAAGGTCTTGGCCTCCTCATCGATCTTGACCTCGTTGTCGTTGCCGCAGCCGGAGACACAGCAGGTGCCCATACCACGGGCAACAACGGCTGCGTGGCTGGTCATGCCGCCGCGGACGGTCAGGATGCCCTGAGACACCTGCATGCCCACGATGTCCTCGGGAGAAGTCTCCAGACGGACCAGAACCACCTTCTTCATTTTGCCGGACTTGACCATCTCCTCTGCTTCCTCAGCAGTAAAGACGATCTGGCCGCAGGCGGAACCGGGAGAAGCTGCCAGGCCCTTGCCGACGACTTCGGCAGCCTTCAGGGCAGCGGCATCGAACTGGGGATGCAGCAGGGTATCCAGCTGCTTGGGCTCCACGCGCAGGACAGCTTCCTGCTCGGTGATCATGCCCTCGTCCACCAGGTCGCATGCGATCTGCAGAGCGGCCTGTGCGGTACGCTTGCCGTTACGGGTCTGCAGCATGTACAGGTGGCCGTCCTCAATGGTGAACTCCATATCCTGCATATCGCGGAAGTAGTTCTCCAGACGGGTTGCGATCTCAACGAACTGATCGTACACCTCAGGCATCTGATCCTTCAGGTGGCTGATGGGAGAAGGAGTGCGGACACCTGCCACAACGTCCTCGCCCTGTGCATTGATCAGGTACTCGCCCATCAGCTTCTTTGCGCCGGTGGCGGGGTCACGGGTGAATGCAACGCCGGTGCCGGAACGGTCGCCGGAGTTGCCGAATGCCATCTGCTGCACGTTGACAGCGGTGCCCCACTCGTAGGGGATCTCGTTCATCTTGCGGTAAACGTTAGCACGGGGGTTGTCCCAGCTGCGGAACACAGCCTTGACAGCCTCGATCAGCTGATCGCGGGGATCCTGGGGGAACGGCTTGCCCTCGTTCTCCTCGTAGATCTTCTTGAATACACCGACCAGTTCTTTCAGGTCGTCAGCCGTCAGGTCCACGTCGTTCTTGACGCCCTTGGCTTCCTTCATCTTGTCGATCTCGACCTCGAACAGGCTCTTGGGAACCATCATAACGACGTCTGCAAACATCTGCACGAAACGGCGGTAGCAGTCGTATGCGAAGCGGGCGTTGCCGGTCTTCTTGGCCAGACCTTCCACAGCCTCATCGTTCAGGCCCAGGTTCAGGATGGTGTCCATCATGCCGGGCATGGACTGACGGGCACCGGAACGGACAGAGACCAGCAGGGGGTTGGTGTTGTCGCCGAACTTCTTGCCGGTGATCTCTTCCAGACCCTTGAGATGCTCGAAGATGTCAGCGGTGATATCGTCATTGATCTGACGGCCGTCTGCATAGTACTGGGTGCAGGCATCCGTGGTGATGGTGAAGCCCTGGGGAACCGGCATACCGGCAGCAGTCATCTCTGCCAGACCGGCACCCTTGCCGCCCAGAGTATTTTTCATGGTGACCTTGTCGCCGCCGAAGGCATCGTTGCCCTCGCTGAAGTAGTACAGATACTTTTTGCTCATGCGTGTTTACCTCCCATTTGGTGACCCCCGGTGCCACGCCCGGCGGTCTCATCGCACTTTTTTCTCAAAGCTGATGAACATTGTCTTGTGAATGCTAAACTATTATACCAGAAAATTCCCACATTGCCACCGGGCAAAACACCGAATTTGTTTGATAAATTTTGTGCAATTCCCTTGAAATTTACTCAATTTTCCGCTATTATAAAATGGGAGAAAGTTCGAGAGGTTTTTTGTTTTGCAGAGCCATTTTTCCGTGTCTTGGATACATGCTGTTATCCATTAAAATTTCCGGTGGAATTCCACCTGCGGAACGGGCCGGAATTTCTCCCTCATGGATACAACAAAATACCACACCTTCCCAAGGAGGGACACTATTTATGGAAACCATTTCCAACGAAGCTCTGGCCGCAGCACGCGCCAAACTGGACGCTGCCGAAAGCCGGCGCGAGAACATCCTGCTTTTTCACATCGCCAACGGCGTGAACATTGAGAGCCGTACCGTCCAGATCGACGAAGGCGTTGTCATTGCCCCGGGAGCCACCATTCTGGCGGACACCATCCTGCGCGGCAAGACGGTCATCGGTGCGGGCTGCGTCATCGGCCCCAACAGCCTGATCGAGGACAGCACCGTGGACGAGGGCACCACCGTCAACGCCAGCCAGGTCTACGGCAGCCATCTGGGCCCCCACAACAACATCGGCCCCTTCACCCATGTGCGGGTGAACACTGTCACCGACTACGGCGTGCATCTGGGTGCCTATGTGGAGACCAAGAACTCCAACTTTGCCCGGGGCAACACCGTGAGCCACCTGACCTACATCGGCGACAGCGATGTGGGCAAGTACTGCAACTTCGGTTGCGGCACCGTCACCTGCAACTACGACGGCAAGGATAAGTTCCGCACCCAGATCGGCGATTACTGCTTCATTGGCTGCAACACCAACCTTGTGGCCCCAGTCAAGGTGGGCGATGGCGCTTACACCGCCGCAGGCAGCACCATCACCAAGGATGTGCCTGCCCAGGCGCTGGGCATCGCCCGGGAACGCCAGACCAACCTTGAGGGCTGGGCAGCCCCCAAGATGGAAGCCTACATCGCCAAAAAGCAGAAGCTGGAGGAGGAGCAGAACAAGTAACTCTCCCGCCACCTTATAAGGTATTATACAAAAAGCACCGCCCTGTATCTGTACCGATATAGGGCGGCTTTGTGTTTTTCCCGCAAAACAGATTTCTTTTTCTTCGCGCGTATGTTATACTTAGATGTTGTATCACACTATTATCAGGAAAAGGTATGATCCTATCATGAATGAAAACGATATCTGGCTCATTGCAGGGCTTGGCAACCCCGAAGCAAAATACGATGGCACCCGCCACAACGCCGGCTTTGCCGCGCTGGACTATCTGGCGGGCAAATGGGGCATCAGCGTCAGCAAAACCAAGTTTCAGGGCCTGTGGGGCCAGGGCGAGGTGGACGGCCACAAGGTGGTGCTGCTGAAACCCCTGACCTACATGAACCTCTCCGGCGATTCCATCGCCCCGCTGGCGGGCTTTTTCAAGATCCCCGCCGACCACGTCATCGTCCTGTGCGACGATATCACCCAGGCCCCCGGCAAGCTGCGCATCCGGCCCTCCGGCTCGGCAGGCGGGCACAACGGCCTGAAGAGCATCATTGCCCGGCTGGGCGGGGAGAACTTCCCCCGCATCCGCATCGGCGTTGGTGCCAAGCCCCGCCCGGACTATGACCTTGCCGACTGGGTGCTGGGCAAGTTCCCGCCGGAGGATGCCAAAGCCATGGCCGACCGCTACCCCGACCTGGAGGCAGCGGCCAAGCTTATCATGGACGGTAAGCTGGGGCTGGCACAGAGCAAGTATAATGGGTGAGGGAGAACCCCCCAGTCGCCTGCGGCGACAGCCCCCGCTAATAGGGGGGCCCTTGGCATTGCGTAAAGTTTTACGGTTTTGCCAAGGCCGCCCCTAGTAGGGGCGGTGGCATTGCGAAGCAATGACGGTAGGGTTTAGCTTTCCAAAAGTGTTTGCTTCGAGAGGAGGTCTACGATGTACGAAGCGCTGCTGAAAAGCACAGCGGAATATCAGAAGATCGCGGAGAGCCTGCGCACCCCGGGCCCGGCGGCGCTGTTCGGCCTGCCGCCTGCGGGCCGTGCCCTGCTGTACGCCGCTTTGCAGAAGGATCTGGGACGGCTGGTCTGCATCGTGACCCCCGGCGAGGCCGAGGCCACCCACTTTGCGGACGACCTCAAGGCGCTGGGCCTGACCGCGGCGGTGTTTCCGCCCCGGGACTTCATGCTGCGGCCAGTGGAGGGCGCGGGCCGCGAATACGAGTACCGCCGCCTGTCGGTGCTGGGCGCGCTGGCGGGCGGGCGGCTGAACGCCGTCTGCGTGCCCGCCGAGGCGCTGCTGCAATACACGGTGCCCCGGGATGAGTTCCTGCGGAACACTCTCACCCTCAAGCCCGGCATGGTCTACAACCGGGAAGCACTGGTGGCGCGGCTCTTTGCCGCCGGGTACGTCCGACGCAGTCAGGTGGACGGCCCGGGCCAGTTCAGCGTGCGCGGCGATATCGTGGATATCTACGCGCCGGACATGCACCAGCCCGCCCGTGTGGAATACTGGGACGATGAGATCGATTCGCTGGCCTCCTTCGACCTGCTGACCCAGCGCCGGGACGGCAGTCTGGAAAAGATCTACCTTTCCCCCGCCCGCGAGGTGCTGTTCGGCAGCACCGCTGAGACGGCTGAGGCTCTGCGCGGAGCCATCAAAAAGGCGCGGGGCAAAAAACGCACCGCCATGGAAAAGGCCACAGAGGCCGACCTTGCCCAGCTGGATTCCGGCCTGATGCCCGAAGCCATGGACAAGTATTACGGCATCCGCTACCCGCAGCCCGCCACCCTGCTGGACCATCTGGACAGCCCCATCTTCGTGCTGGACGAGGTGGGCGGCATCCGGGATGCCCAGAAGGCCACCGAGTACCGCCGGGGCGAGGAGCTGACCGGCCTGCTGGAGGAGGGCGTGCTCTGCCCGGGGCTGGACGTGCTCTACCAGACCATGGACGACCTTGCCATTGCGGCCCAGAAACAGAGCACCCTGCTGTGTGAGAACTTCCTGCGGGGGATGAACGAGTTCAAGCTGAAGGACCTCATCAACGTGGAGGCCTTTGCGGCCCCCAACTGGGGCGGCGACCTGGCCTCCCTGCGGGAGGATCTTGACCCGCTGATCGCCCAGGGCTATGCCGTCACCCTCTTCTCCGGCACCCCCAAGGGTGCCGCCGCCCTGACCCGGGACCTGACGGACAAGGGCTACTCTGTGAGCATGAGCCGGGACGTGCGCCCGGCCAAGGGCATCGTGCAGGTGCTGCCCGGCCACCTGACCGCAGGCTGCACCTTCCCCTTTGCCCACGCGGCGGTCATCTCCTCCCGGCGGCACGGGCTGGATGAAGAAGCCGCTGCCGAGAACAAAAAGCGCAAAAAGAACAAAAACGCCCTGTCCAGCCTTTCGGACATCAAGCCCGGGGACTATGTGGTGCACCAGAGCCACGGCATCGGCATGTACGCGGGCATCCAGCGGCTGGAAGTGCAGGGTGCCATCAAGGACTACCTGAAGATCCAGTATTCCGGCTCCGATGTGCTCTATGTGCCGGTGACCCAGCTGGACCTGCTCAGCCGCTACACCGCCCCCGGCGACGAGGAAAAGGTGAAGCTGGCCAAGCTGGGCGGCACCGAATGGCAGCGCACCCGCGCCAAGGTGAAAAAGGCCACCGAGGAGATGGCCCAGGAGCTCATTGAACTGTACGCCCGGCGCAGGCAGGCCCAGGGATACGCCTTCCCGCCCGACGGCGACTGGCAGAACGATTTTGAGACCCGCTTTGAGTACGACGAGACCGACGACCAGCTCCACGCCACCGCCGAGATCAAGCAGGACATGGAAAAGCCCTACCCGATGGACCGCCTGCTCTGCGGCGACGTGGGCGTGGGCAAGACCGAAGTTGCCCTGCGCGCGGCCTTCAAGTGCGTGATGGGCGGCAAGCAGTGCGCCCTTCTGGCCCCCACCACCCTGCTGGCCTGGCAGCACTACAACACCCTGCTCTCCCGGATGGAGGCCTTCCCGGTGAAGATCGGGATGCTCTCCCGCTTCCGCACCGCGAAACAGCAAAAGGAGACCCTGCGGGGCCTGCAGTCCGGCAGCGTGGACATCGTGGTGGGCACCCACCGCCTGCTCTCCAAGGATGTGCGTTTCCACGACCTGGGCCTTGTCATCATCGATGAGGAGCAGCGGTTCGGCGTGAAGCACAAGGAGAAGCTGAAGGAAAACTTCATCGGCGTGGATATGCTGACCCTCTCGGCCACGCCCATCCCCCGCACCCTGAACATGGCCATGAGCGGCATCCGCGACCTGTCCACCATCGAGCAGCCGCCCATCGAGCGCCAGCCCGTGGAGACCTTTGTGCTGGAGTACAACGATGTCATCCTTGCCGAAGCCATGAAGAAGGAGCTGGCCCGGGGCGGTCAGGTGTACTACCTGCACAACCGGGTGGACAACATCGAGTCCACCGCCGCCCATGTCAGCCAGTTGGTACCCGGTGCCCGGGTGGGCATTGCCCACGGCAAGATGACCGAGGAGGAGCTGAACCCGGTCTGGCAGCATCTGCTCAACGGCGAGATCGACATTCTGGTCTGCACCACCCTGATCGAAACGGGCATCGATGTGCGCAACTGCAACACCCTCATCATTGAGGATGCCGACCGGATGGGCCTTGCCCAGCTGTACCAGATCCGGGGCCGGGTGGGCCGCTCCGGCCGCAAAGCCTATGCCTACTTCACCTTCCGGCGGGACAAGACCCTAACCGACATCGCCCAGAAGCGGCTTTCCGCCATCCGGGAGTTCACGGCCTTCGGCTCCGGCTTCCGCATCGCCATGCGCGATCTCCAGATCCGCGGCGCAGGCAGTCTGCTGGGCCACAGCCAGCACGGCCACATGGAGGCCGTGGGCTACGACCTCTATGTGAAGATGCTGGGGCAGGCCATCGCCCGGGCCAAGGGCGAGCCGGTGCAGCGCGACAAGAGCGAGTGCCTGATCGACCTGCGGGTGGATGCCTACATCCCCGAAACGTACATTGCCGACGGGCCGGGCCGCATTGAAGCCTACAAGCGGATCGCAGCCATCCAGACCCCCGAGGATGCCGCCGATGTGCTGGACGAGCTCATCGACCGCTACGGCGACCCGCCGCCCTCGGTCAGCGATCTGGTCAATGTCTCGCTGGCGCGGGTGCAGGCCACCGCTGTGGGCGTGTACGAGGTGACCCAGAAGAAGGACACTCTGGTGCTGCAGGTGGAGCAGCTGGACCTCCGGATGATCCAGGGCCTGCTGGTGGCCTTCAACGGCCGCGTTGTCACCGGGGCCGGCGCAAAGCCCTACCTCTCCGTCACCCTGCAAAAAGAGGAAAAGCCGCTGGAGCTGCTGCAGAGCATCCTGAAAGCCATGGCGGAGATCTTGGCACAAAAGTCGTAAGCTTTCCCGTACTGCCAAGGGCAGCCATATCTTCTTTGGAAATTATCTTAGGAGTAACATCTATGAAAAAGAAACTGATCGCACTTCTTGCCGCCGTGGCAATGGTATTTTCCCTTGCCGCCTGCGGCTCCACCCCGGATTCGGTGGGCACCATCGGCACGGTGGACATCACCTCGGGCCTGTATCTGCTGGCCCAGTACGACGCTTACCAGAAGGCCGCTGATCTGGCCACCTCGGAGCAGGATGCCACCGATGTGAAGGCCTTCCTGAAGCAGACCATCACCGTGGATGCCGACAGCGGCGAGACCGCCACTGTCAGCGACTATGTGAGCCAGAAAACCATGGAGAACCTTGAGACCTACGCCGCCATCGAGACCCGCTTTGAGGAGCTGGGCGGCCAGCTGACCGCAGAAGAGGAAGCACAGGCCGACAGCTACGCCTCCCAGCTGATGGAGCAGTACGGCGACACCTACAAGGCCAACGGCATCGGCCTGAACACCGTCCAGCGGTTTGAGCGCATCCTCATCAAGAGCAGCGACCTGCTGGAGCTGGTCTACGGCGTGGACGGCGAGACCCCGGTGTCGGATGCCGACCTGACCAGCCATCTGGAGAACAACATGTACGAGCTGGCCTATTACACCATCCCGCTCTACAACACCAGCACCTATGCCTCTGCCGATGAGGACCAGACCAGCGAGATGTTGGATTTGGTACAGGATGCCGTGGATCAGACCAATGCCTACGCTGCTTCCTTGACCGGCCTGAGCGATTCCGATTTCAGCAGCGCCCTGCTGGGCTACTTCTCCGGCGTGGTCACCTCTGCCCTGCCGGAGGTCTACGCCGTGCTGGGCTCCACCTATTCCTCCGATTCCAATGCACCTTCTCTGGAACTCATCGGGGACAGCACCGTGACCTCTGCCTTTACTGCAGAGGGTGCCGCCGACACCATCCGGGGCCTGTCCATCGGGCAGGCAGCGGCTGTGAAGTACAACAGCTACGCCCTGATGGCCGTCCTGCGGCTCGACCCGCTGAGCCTGAAGGCGCTGGATGACCTGCGCGGACAGGTGCTCAACGATATGAAGGGGGAGGAGCTCTCCGAGGCGCTGACCGCCTACGGTGCTTCTCTGGAGCACAACCTGAGCAGCTCCGCCATGAACAGGATGCCCGCTTCCAAGATCGTGAACAGCAGCACCAACTAAGTTTTTATTTATATGCAAAAAGGCTGTTGCCTAAACTCCTTCCGTCATCGCTGACGCGATGCCACCTCCCTCTGAGAGGGAGGCTTTCACAGTTCACCGTTACGCCAAGGCTCCCTCCGAGAGGGAGCTGGCACGGCGAAGCCGTGACTGAGGGAGTTACAGGGTAACAGCCTTCTTTTTTTATTCTACGGTCTTTTCAAACGCCGCTTCCAGCGCCTGGTTCACGGCACGCACAGCGGCGGGGTCGGGCTTGATGGCGGCGCGGTCGTAGGTAAACAGGCCGTTCACCTCGTCCTCCACATCGCTCACCTGGGTGTACACCAGGGCCGAAAGCCCCTTTTTCAGCTGGGGGAGCACCGTTTCCAATTGCAGCTTTTTCCAGCGGGCGGTCAGCTCGGCCCGGCTCTTTGCCGTGCCGTAGCCATACGCCCTGCGGGGCGGCTCATGGCCGGGCATGGGCCAGGCAATGCCGCCGTATTCGCTCAAGGCCACCACCCGGCTCCGGGGCCTGACCCGGAGCGGGTAGAAATAGTTGTGCAGGGAATCCACATCTCCCCCGCCCTGATCGTACCAGCCGCTGGCCTCGTCCACAAGGCGGGTATCGTCCAGCCTGCGGACGGCCTCCACGGCCCCGGCGGCATCGAACTGCCCCCACCCCTCATTGAAGGGCACCCAGCAGCCCACACAAGGGTGGCACTGCAGGGCTTTTACCGTGGCTTCCAGCTCCCGGGCATATTCTTCCCTGCCCGCTTCCGTTTCGCGGCCCAGCAGGCCCCAAAGGGGCCTTGCGTCGGGCAGGCGGCGGAGCAGCGGCTGGAGCACGTTGGTCAGGTAGGTCACGAACCAGAGCTTGTAGGGCCCGCCGCCGTTCACCATGTCCTGCCAGACGATGAGGCCCAGCTTATCGCAGTGGTAATACCAGCGCTGCGGCTCGATCTTGGCGTGCTTGCGCAGAAGGTTGAAGCCCAGCTCTTTTATGGTCTGCAGTTCCCGCACCACTGCCCCATCACTGGGCGGGGTGTACAGACCCTCGGGCCAGTAGCCCTGATCCAGCAGGCCGTTGAGCAGGATGGGCTTGCCGTTCAGGCAGAAGCGCATGATCCCGTGGGCATCCGGCGCACAGCTCCACTTGCGCAGGGCAAAGTAGCTGTGCACGGTGTCGCGCTGCTCCTCCTCTCCCTGCGTGGTGCCCACGGTCAGGTCGTACAAAAACGGGCTGTCCGGGCTCCACGGGAAGAAATGCTCCTCCGGGATGTGCAGGGTCACCGCACCGTCCCGGTCAGCCTCGTCGCTGCCCCAGTCCTCGGCAACGGTCACGCCCCCGGCCCGCACCACGGCCCACAGGTTCGCCGCGCCGCCGGGCAGGGAAGTATGGGCTTTCACGGTCACGGTGCGGGCATCATAGTCCGGGGTGACGGTCAGCTCCGTGATGTAGTTCTCCGGCACCCGCTCCAGCCAGACGGTCTGCCAAATGCCGCTCTGGGCCGGGTAGAACATCCCGCCGGGCCGGAGGGTCTGCTTGCCCCGGGCCTGCACGCCGGTGCCGGTGGGGTCCTGCACGGCCACCCAGAGCCGGTCATGGCCGGCAGGATTCAGCGCATCGGTGATATCCAGCGCAAAGGGCCAGTAGCCGCCCCGGTGGCCCCCCACCAGATGGCCGTTGACCTGCACGGCGCAGGCATAGTCCACGGCCCCGAAGTGGAGCAGCACCCGCCCGCCGGTGCCCGCCGGGGGCACAAAGCTCCGGTGGTAGTGGAGCCACGCCCCGGGCTGCAGGGTGCGCCCCACGCCGGAGGCTTTCGTCTCCGGGGAGTAGGGCACCAGAATGTCGCCGTCCCACTTTGCGGGCAGTCCCGCAGAGCCGGTGATGGCGTACTGCCACAGGCCGTTCAGGTTCTCGTAGCTGTCCCGCCGCAGGGCCGGGCGGGGGTATTCGGGCAGAGGATGATGCTGCATACTGTCACCGCCTTTTCTGCTCCCATTGTAGCACAGGCCAACCGCCTTGTATAGGCGCAAAAAGCCCCCGCCGCCGGGGTTCCGGGGCAGGGGCCGTGATGCAGCGCTTATGCCAGTTTTGCTTCCAGCCGGGTGCGGATGGCCTGGATGAATTCCTCGCTGTTCACCTGGGTGGGGGTGATGCCCTCCGCCAGGCCGCAGAGGTCTTTGGTCATAATGCCGTCATTGAGGGTCTGCAGGCTGGCGGCCTCCAGCGCCTCGCCAAACCGGACCAGCGCGGGCAGGCGGTCCAGCTCGCCGCGCTTTTTCAGGGCACCGCTCCAGGCAAAGATGGTGGCCATGGGGTTGGTGGAGGTGGCCTCGCCCTTGAGGTACTTGTAGTAGTGGCGGGTCACGGTGCCGTGGGCAGCCTCGTACTCATAGTTGCCGTCCGGGCTGACCAGAACGCTGGTCATCATGGCCAGCGAGCCAAAGGCAGTGGAGACCATATCACTCATCACATCGCCATCGTAGTTCTTGCAGGCCCAGACAAAGCCGCCCTCGCTGCGGATGACACGGGCCACGATGTCATCGATCAGGCTGTAGAAATAGGTAATACCTGCGGCCTCGAACTTTTCCCGGTACTCGGCATCGTACACCTCCTGGAAGATGTCCTTGAAGGTGTGGTCATATTTCTTGGAAATGGTGTCCTTGGCACCGAACCAGAGATCCTGTTTGCTTTCCAGTGCGTAGTTGAAGCAGCTGCGGGCAAAGCTGTAAATGGAGGTGTCCTTGTTGTACTGGCCCTGCAGGACACCGGCACACTCAAAGTTGTAGACCGTGGCGGCCTGCCGGGAGCCGTCGTCGCCGGTGTAGATCAGCTCCGCCCTGCCGGGGCCGGGGATGCGGAACTCGGTGCACTTGTACACGTCGCCGTAGGCGTGGCGGGCAATGGTGATGGGCCTTGTCCAGTTCCTGACCACCGGTTTGATGCTGTCGATCATGATCGGCGCGCGGAACACGGTGCCGTCCAGCACGGCGCGGATGGTGCCGTTGGGGCTCTTCCACATCTGGTGCAGGTGGTATTCCTCCACGCGCTGGGCGTTGGGGGTGATGGTGGCGCACTTGACCGCCACGCCATACTTCTTGTTGGCAAGGGCGGCATCCATGGTCACCTGATCCTGGGTGGCATCCCGGTTGGGCAGGCCCAGATCGTAGTACTCGGTCTTCAGATCCACAAAGGGCAGGATGAGCTCCTCCTTGATGATCTTCCAGAGCACACGGGTCATCTCGTCGCCATCCATCTCCACCAGCGGCGTGGTCATCTTGATCTTTTCCATAACAGTTTCCCTTTCCTCTGTTTCAAAAAATACTGTGACCTCCGGCGGCACTGCCAGATGCTCTGCCGGGAGGTTCGGCTTTATTGATACGCGGCCGCCAGCTTTTCCAGCGCAGGCAGGCTGCGCTTTACCTGTTCGGTGTCGATGCAGTAGGCAAGGCGGACATAGCCCGTTACGCCAAAGGTATCACTGGGCACCAGCAGCAGGTCAAATTCCCGGGCCCTGCGGCAGAAGGCGTTGGCATCCTCCTCCAGTGCCTTGGGGAAGAGATAGAAGGTGCCGCCGGGCCGCTCGACCTCAAAGCCCAGCGCTTTCAGCTTGCTGTAAAGCAGATTCATATTGGTCTCGTAGACGCTCAGGTCGCTGGTCACATCCAGGCAGCGGCTCACGGCGCGCTGGATGATGCTGGGCGGGCAGTTGTGGCCGGTAAAGCGGGAGATCTGGGCCATCATATCCACCAGCACCTCCTCGCCCTCACAGCCGGGGCGCACGGCCACGTAGCCCAGGCGCTCGCCGGGCAGGCTCAGGCTCTTGGAGAAGGAGAAGCAGGTCAGGGTGTGGGGGTAGAACGCCGCCGGGTAGGGCACAGCCCTGCCATCAAAGGCGATATCCCGGTAGGGCTCGTCGCTGACAAGGAAGATGTTGTGGCCGTAGGTCCGGCTCTTCTCGGTCAGAATCTCTGCCAGCCGGGTCAGGGTGTCGGCAGAGTAGACCACACCGGTGGGGTTGTTGGGGGTGTTGATGAGGACGCAGGTGACCTTCTCGGTCAGCATCTGCTCAAAGGCCTCCAGATTGGGCTGGAAGGCCGGGGCCTGGGGCGGCACCACCCTGAGATGGGCACCAGTGCCCTCTACATAGGGGCCGTACTCCGGGAAGTAGGGGGCAAAGGTCAGCACCTCATCCCCGGGCCGGGTCACGGCGCGCACAGCGTGGGCAATGGCACCCGCCGCACCCGTGGTGGGAAAGATATCCTTCTGCGCATAGGGCAGGCCGAAGGTCCTGTTCAGGTGGGCCGCCACGGCGGTGCGGAACTCCGGGTCGCCCTGGCTGGGGCAGTAGCCATGCAGGGCCACCGGGTCCTCCTGTGCCAGCAGCTCCTGCATGGCGGCGGTGAACTGCTCCGGGCAGGGCACGCTGGGGTTGCCCAGCGAGTAATCAAACACGTTCTCGTAACCGATCTGGGCCGCGCGCTGCTTGCCGTACATAAAGGTCTCGCGGATGACGCTCTTGTGGGCCAGCATCCCGCGGTAAGTCTCGTTCAGCATAAGTTCCTTCCCCTCTAAAACACAAATTTATTTTTCGTGGGCAGCAGACGCATAGCTCTGCTCTACTTTCACCACACAGCTGTATTTCGGGTCCTGCTCATGGACGAACTGGCACATGGCGGCCAGCATCTCGTCCTTGTTCCCGGTATAGCCCGCCGGGAACTCCAGATCGAACAGGACATTCGTATGGGTATCACCCGGCACGATGCGCAGGTCGTGGATCGAAAGGCAGGGGTCGAGCTGGCGGGCCTTTTCCATCAGGCGGGTGCGCAGCACGCCCACCGCCGCATCGGTGGTGACGATGGGGTCATAGTGGATGGTCACCTGCAGGCCGTCTCGCTTTATAAAATCGTTCTCGATGTTGTCGATGACATCGTGGGCCTTGAGCGGGTCGGTCTCTGCCGGGAACTCGATGTGGAGGGATGCGAACTGATGCCCCGGGCCGTAATCGTGCACCATGAGGTCGTGCATCCCCAGCACGCCGGGGTAGCCCATGACCGTCTGCTCAATGTGCTCCACCAGCTCCGGGCTGGGGCTCTCGCCCAGCAGGGGGCTCAGGGTGTCCATGACCAGCCCCCAGCCCGACCAGAGGATGAAGGCTGCCACGGCCACGCCCATGATGCCGTCCAGCCGCGCCCAGCCCGTCAGGCTGCAGATCACGGTGGAGATCAGCACCGCGCCGGTGGTCAGCACGTCGTTGCGGCTGTCGGCGGCGGTGGCCATCAGGGTCTCGGAGCCGATGGTGCGGCCGATGGTGCGGTTGAAGCCGCTCATCCAGAGCTTGACGAGGATGGATGCGGCCAGCACGCCCACGCTCAGCCAGCTGAACGCCACGGGGGTGGGGTGGAACACCTTGACCACCGATTCCTTGAGCAGGGAAAAGCCGATGCCCAGGATGGTCACGCTGACCACCAGACCGGCCAGATATTCATAGCGGGCGTGGCCGTAGGGATGCTCGGCATCCGGGGCCTTGGCGGCCAGCCGGAATCCGATGAGGCTGACCACGTTGGACGAAGCGTCCGAGAGGTTGTTCAAAGCATCCGCCATGATGGCGATGGAGCCGAACAGGGTGCCTGCCAGCAGCTTGCCCAGGCAGAGCAGCAGGTTGCAGGCCATGCCCACCCCGCTGGCAAGGTTGCCGTAGGCCGTGCGGGTGGCGGGGTCCTGGGGGTCATTGGGATGCCGGATGAACCGGCGGATCAGGAATTGCGTCATATCTATCTTTCATCTCCAGAGGTACGTTCAAAAAATACGACTTAGGTATAGTATAGCACCCAGCTTTACCGTTGTGAAGCGTTCACCCATGAAACTGCGGCTTGTCAGGCGGCAGTTTTGTGAATTTGCTTCTTGTTGTAATCAAAAAAGAGCTGCCGCGCGCCCCTTTGCCAACACTTTGGTTGGCAGAGAGCGCCGCAGCAGCCCCTTTTACAGTTCCGTCAGGGGAACTCAGACATTCTTGGCAGAGGGCTTGCTCAGATCCACACCGCGGATGATCTTGCGCACGGGCAGGATGCTCTTGGCGTTCATGGACAGCTCGTCCACGCCCATCCGCAGGAAGGTCTCGGTGAGAGCGGTATCCGCGCCCAGCTCACCGCAGATGCCCACCCAGATGCCGTGGCGGTGGCCCGCCTCAATGGTCATCCGGATGGCCTTCAGCACAGCGGGGTGGTGGGGATCAAAGAAGGGCTCCAGCTTGGCGTTCTGGCGGTCCAGCGCGCAGGTGTACTGGGTCAGGTCGTTGGTGCCGATGGAGAAGAAATCGCACTCCTGGGCCAGATCGTCCGCCACCAGAACTGCGGCGGGGGTCTCGATCATGGTGCCCACCTCGATCTTGTCGCTGAACTTCTTGCCCTCGGCGGTCAGCTCTGCCTTGCACTCCTCCAGCACGGCCTTGGCATCCTGCAGCTCCCGCAGACTGGTGATCATGGGGAACATAATGCTCATGTTGCCGTAGGCAGAAGCGCGCAGCAGGGCCCGCAGCTGGGTCTTGAAGAAATCCTTGCGGGTCAGGCAGATGCGGATGGCGCGGTAGCCCAGCGCGGGGTTGTCCTCGTGGTCGAGCTTCATGTAGTCCACAGTCTTGTCCGCGCCGATATCACAGGTGCGCACGACCACCTTTTTGGGGGCCAGGCTCTCCAGCACCTGCTTGTAGGCCTCGAACTGGTATTCCTCGGTGGGGTAATCCGTGCAGTTCAGGTAGACGAATTCGGTGCGGAACAGGCCCACGCCGCCCGCGTCGTTCTGCTGGACCGCGCCCACATCGCTCATGCCGCCGATGTTGGCAAAGACCTGCACGGTCTTGCCGTCCAGCGTGGTGTTGGGCTTGCCCTTGAGCTCGGCCAGCAGGGCCAGCTTCTTCTGGTCCTCCTGCTGGCGCTTTTTCAGGCTCTCCAGCAGATCGGGGGTGGGGTCCACATACACGCAGGCGTTGTAGCCGTCCACCACAGCCATCTTGCCGTCCCAATCTTCCTGGATCTCCTTGCACTGGATCAGGGCGGGGATGTTCATGCTGCGGGCCAGAATGGCGGTGTGGCTATTGGAGCTGCCCTCCCGGGTGATGAAGCCCAGCAGCAGGCTCTTGTCCATCCGCACCGTCTCCGAGGGTGCCAGATCCTCTGCCACCAGAATGCTGGGCTCCGTGCCCTGCAGGGTGGCATTGTCCACGCCCTGCAGGATGTCCAGCATGGCCTGGGCAATGTCGATGACATCGGCGCTGCGGGCCTGTAAATAGGGGTCGTCCATGGCGGCAAACACGGCGGCCTGGTTGTCGCCCGCTTTCTTGACGGCATACTCCGCACACATGTGCTGTCCGTTGATGATCTCCTTGATGGCATCCACAAAGTCATCGTCATCCAGCATCATGGCATGGATGTTGAACACCTCGGCAATGTCCTCGCCTGCCTCGGCCAGTGCCTTTTCATACAGGGCAGTCTGCTGGTCAATGGCCTTGGCCCGGGCCTCTTCAAAGCGTGCTTCCTCTGCCGCCGTGTCCGCGACCTGGGCGGTGGAGATCACGGTATCTTTTTTCTTGTAAATTTTCAGCTTGCCGATGGCAATGCCGTTCAGGATGCTTTTACCGGTTCCTACCTGCATCGTTCTCTCTCCTTTGTTGAGAATTTAGTGCGAAAAAGCCCCCGCAGGGTCTCCCGCAAGGGCTTTTGTCCGCAGATTCAAAGATCAGACGTTCTCGGTCAGGAACTTCTGAATGGCCTCGGCAGCGGCGGCCTCATCGTCGCCCTCCACCTTCACGGTCACGGTGTCGCCCTGCTTGACACCCATGCCCATCAGAGCCATCAGTTTACGCAGGTCGCAGCTCTTGCCGTCCTTTTCCAGGGTAGCGGTGCTGGCAAAGCCCTTGGCCACCTTCACGAGCAGACCGGCCGGACGAGCGTGGATGCCGCATGCATCCTTAACAGTATACTGGAATTCCTTCATAATCATTTTCTCCTTACTTCATCCCGTTTCAGATCCGGACGGTCCTGCCACTCCGGACGCAGCCGATTTTGCTGCGGGATGCTACTATTATTATAAACCCGCTTCGTTATTTTTTCATCATCCCATATTGCTGATTTTTAGCCAGAAATTTTGGTGCTATTGAACAGAAGTTTTGCCCCCATTTTTCCACCGGATTCATTCGACAGGATACCCCTCGGCATCCAGAGGCAGGTCGGTGTACTGCGCCTCCTCGGGCACCACGGAGTCCGGCTCCCCGCTGGTCTGCTGGCTCTGCCCGGCCGCGCCCAGCTCCTCATCATGGCGCTCTCCCCAGTCGCCGCTGTAATCCTCACCGGACACCTGTTGGGCATCCTGCTGCTCAGCCTGCGCCATTGCGGTCTGGGCATCCTTCAGGCCAATCACCGTGCCTGAAGGCTTTTCCAGCAGGTAGGCCCCCACAGCCTTTTTGCGGTAGACCAGCAGCACGCCGTAGCGGCTGGTCTCTCCGCTGCTGGCCGCCGGGATCAGGGCGGTCCACTTTTCCACGGTTTTCCCTTTGTAGCGGGTAAGATCCATCCCGCTTTGCTGCACCACCCCGTTGAAGGCCGAAAAGCTGTCGTCCCACTTGCGGGGGATCTTGACCTTATCCGCCGTGATGGACGTGCCGTCCACATCCAGCCCGTAGCCCGTGAACCAGGTCTGGATGTCCTGTGCGCTCTCGATCCGGTTCACCCCGGCCGCTGCCGCCACCGTGCGGGTGCTGATGTACCGCCCCAGAAAGGCGCTGAAGATCACCAGCGCACAGCAGAGCGCACCGGCCCCCACCTTTTTCAAGCTCGTCTTGTTCAGCGTTACCACAAACATGCCGTTCCCTCCCACCCGTTTTGTTCTGAAAAGAATATATGGAGCGGGCAGGCAGAATATGTTTGACACCACCAAAAGAGCCCCCGCCGGAATAGACCGGCGGGGGCTCTTTCTCATAGCGGTAAGTTCAGGATCACTCAATCAGGCCGTTCAGCAGGGCCAGGCACTTGCGGCTGTGCAGCTTGCGGATGGCCTTGGCCTCGATCTGGCGGACACGCTCACGGGTGACACCGAAGTCGCGGCCCACCTCCTCCAGCGTGCGGGGGCGGCCATCGTCCAGACCAAAGCGCAGGCGGATGACCTTTTCCTCACGGGGGGTCAGGCTCTTGAGGGCCTGATTGATCTGCTGGGCCACCATGGCGCGGTCTGCTGCCTTGCCGGGGGCCTCGGCGTTCTCGTCGGCCACGAAATCGCCCAGGGAGGAATCTTCTTCCTCGCCCACGGGGCTTTCCAGGCTGGCGGGTTCCTGCGCCATGCGCTGGATCTCGCGCACGCGCTCCACGCTCATATCCATGGCCTTTGCCAGCTCCTCAGGGGTGGGCTCGTGGCCGTTCTGGTAGACCAGCTGGTTGGTGGCCTGACGCATCCGGTTGATGGTCTCGACCATGTGCACCGGGATGCGGATGGTGCGGGCCTGATCCGCAATGGCGCGGGTGATGGCCTGACGGATCCACCAGGTGGCGTAGGTGGAGAAGCGGAAGCCACGGTCACAGTCAAACTTCTCGGCGGCCTTGATCAGGCCGATGTTGCCCTCCTGGATCAGGTCCAGGAACGCCAGGTTGTGGCCGACATGCTTCTTGGCGATGGAGACCACCAGACGCAGGTTGGCCTCGCTCAGGCTGCGGCGGGCGTTCAGGCCGTCGCGGCGGATCTTGAGCAGCTCCTGGCGGCGCTCCTCCGTCAGGGGGCCGTTCTCCACGGCCTCCATGGCCTCCTCTTCGGCAGCCTTTTCCTCGTCGTCCTCGCTGGACTTGGTGTTGCCGTCCTCGTCCAGATCCTCGGTATAGCTCCGGCTGTTCTCATCCTCCTCGAACGAGAAGCGGGCGCTGTTCTTTTTGATGTACTCAGGCGCGCCGTACTTCTGGCGGTCGGCCTGAAGGATGTGGGCAGCCTCGGCACCGGCGTGGATGCGCTTGCTCAGGTCCACTTCCTGCTCTGCGCTCAGCAGCGGGATCTGGCCGATCTGCTTGAGGTAGTTCTTCACAGGGTCATCCAGCAGCTCATCCATGGCAGCCTTCAGGTCTGCGGGGTTCTCCTCTGCCGGGTCGTCCTCATTTTCATCGCCCAGGCCCAGCTCATCGCTGTTTGCCTCGGCACTTTCCACCTCTGCCATGATGCCTTCCACATCCAGGCTGGTGTCACCGTCGGCCTCGTCATCCAGAATTTTGATGCCGCGCTCCTCCAGAAGCGTGTAAAGCGTTTCCACATCCATCCGGCACTGGGAAGCCAGTGTCTTGGCCTCGCCCGCCGTCAAGGTGCCTTCGCCCTTCGTCAACAGTTCCTTCAAAGTCATGCCCATTTCGCTCTCTCCTTTTCACCGCGGCGCTGGCTGCGCCGTAAGTGATATCGTATCATAAGTTTTGCCGCTGCGGGATGGTTCAAATCACCAGGCCGCCGTTCACACCGAACACCTGCCCGGTGATGTAACCGGCGCTTTCGCCTGCCAGGAACACCAGCAGCTGCGCCACCTCGTCCGCGCTGCCCAGGCGGCCCACGGGGGTCTCCTCGGCCAGCGCAGCCTTATCCTCTGCCGTAAAGGCAGCCATCATATCGGTGTCGATGACACCCGGAGCCACGCAGTTCACAGTGATGCCGCTGGGCCCCTCCTCTTTGGCAAGGGCCTTGGTCAGGCCGATCAGGCCCGCCTTGGCAGCGGAGTAATGCACCTCGCAGCTGCCGCCGGTCTGGCCCCACATACTGCTCACGGTCAGGATGCGGCCCGCCTTGCGGCGGATCATGCCCGGCAGGGCCAGCTGACACAGGTGGAACGCGCCGCTCAGGTTCACGTCCAGCATGTGCTGCCACTCCTCCGGGGTGATATCGGTGAACAGCTTCTGCTGGGCAATGCCCGCGTTGCTCACCAGCACATCCACATGGCCCACGGCCTGCTCCACAGTGTGGAACGCCACCTCACAGCTGGCGCGGGAGGCCACATCGCACTGGACTGCCAGCAGGCCCGGCAGCGCCTTTTCCAGCGCCGCCGCCTCCTCGGCGTGGGTGTGGTAGAGCACCGCCACCCGGTAGCCCGCCTGCCAGAAGGCGCGGGCCGCCGCGGCTCCGATGCCCCGGTCGCCGCCCGAGATCAGCACGCAGCGCCCATTGGCCGCAGGGACTGCCGGTCCCGGTACAGCCTCCACCGGCGGTTCTGTTTCCGCTGCCGGTTCCGGCGCAGCTTCCTGCACCGGCTCCTGTTCCGGCTCAGGGGCCCGGGATGCCTTGTCCTCATCGCTCAGGTCAAAGGTCAATTCAAATTCATCATCGTACAAGAGTCAGCCCTCCTGCCGTTTGTTCTCTGCCTGCAAAAAATCCCGCAGGCAGGAAGGTCCCGCCCTCCACCGCACCCATGGGCTGCGCTCTGCTCCTCTTTCCGGTCAAGGCCGGTCCTGCGGCGAGCCCGCTGGTCTGTGCGAGTGGTTTCGACAAGTTACCATTAAATAATATAACACAATTCGGCGAAAAAAGAAAGTGGGAACCGCCGTCTTTTCACGCAGTTCCCACTTTTTTTCACGTTCTCAGGGGGTCACGGGCGGTTTCCAGCGGGGCTTTGCGGCCCGCTGCTCCCGCAGCCGGAGGAAAAACGCCTGCAGCAGCGCCTGCGCCTCCTCCGCCCGCAGGCCGCGTTCCACCACCGGATGGTGGTTGAAGGGCAGGGCGAACAGGTCGGTCACGCTGCCGCAGCACCCGGCCTTGGTATCCGCCGCGCCGTACACCACCCGCCTGATCCGGCTGTTGATGATGCCGCCGCTGCACATGGGGCAGGGCTCCAGCGTAACGAACAGCTCACACTGCCACAGCCGCCAGCCGCCCAGCTTTTTGCAGGCCGCGTCAATGGCCAGCAGCTCGGCGTGGTGGAGGGCGTTTTTCTCGGTCTCGCGGGTGTTGTGGGCGGCGGCGATGATCTCGCCGTTCCGGGCCACCACCGCGCCCACGGGCACCTCGCCCAGCGCGGCGGCCCGTGCGGCCTCCTCCAGCGCCGCGCCCATCAGCTCATAGTCGGTCATCCCATTCCCCTTTCTGCCAGCGCCCGGGCCAGCACCAGCCCATTGTTCAGGATATGCAGCACCACCCCGGGTGCAGGACTGTCGGTCTGCTCTGCGGCCCACCCGAAGATGAGCCCCATGCCCAGCGCGTAGCACTTTTCGGTCAGCGTTCCGTGCAGGGCCGCAAAGAGCACAGCCTGGCAGAGGTTTGCCGGGTGCTCCCCCAGCGGCCGCAGCAGGCGCAGCAGCGCCCCCCGGAACACCAGCTCCTCAGCCAGCGGCAGCACCAGCAGGCTGCGCAGCGTGCCGGGCACGCCCTGCGGCAGTTCTGCCGCCCCGCCGGGGACCAGCACACACCAGACCGCCGCCAGCCCGGCCCAGGCCAGTGCCGCGATGCCTGCCGCCCGCAGGCGGCGGTTCTGTTCTGACATCTTCTCCGTCCCCTCTCCGTTTGGGGGTGCGCTGTTCCGCTGCTTCGGGCGCACAGCGCACCGCCCCGCAATGCCTGATGCCCATTGTATCATGTTCCGGCCCGTTTGTGCAAGAAAACGGAGCGGAATTGCGAAAATACGAAGAAATATTGATTCAAACAATTGACATTTCCCGTCGTCTCTGGTATATTCCTATACGACTTTTTGATTGATTTGGTCGGGTTATCCGTTCTTGGCCCCGTTGGAGGTATTACTATGATCCGCATTCTTACCGATTCCGCATCCGACATCCTGCCCGCTGAAGCCGAGCAGCTGGGCGTGACCGTCATCCCCCTGAACGTCACCCTGGAGGACGGCACCGTGCTCCGGGACGGCGTGGACATGACCCCCACCGTGTATTACGGCGTGATGGCCCGCTGCCACAAGCTGCCCACCACCAGCCAGCCCAGCCCCGAGCTGTTCCAGCGCTTCTTCCTTGAGGCTGCTGCCGCCGGGGACGAAGTGGTGGGCATCTTCCTCTCCCATGAGCTGTCCGGCACCTGCCAGTGCGCCCGGCTGGCCGCAGACATGGCCAATGTGGACAATGTCCTCTTTGTGGATTCCGAGAACGTCTGCCTGGGCGAAAGCCTGCTGGTGCGGCTGGCTGTTCAGCTGCGGGATGCCGGAAAGACTGCCGGGCAGATCGCCGCCACCCTTGAGCACGCCAAGGAGCATCTGCATCTGGTGGCTGTCATCGACGACCTGAAGTATCTGCGCAAGGGCGGCCGCCTGCCCGCCGCCGTGGCCGTGGCCGGTGGGATGCTGGGCATCAAGCCCCTCATCACCATCAAGGAGGGCAAGGTCGTTATGGCGGGCAAGGCCCGGGGCCTGCCCGGCGCTTACGTTGCCCTGTTCAAGAAGATCGAGGAGCTGGGCGGCATCAGCACCTGCACCGACGCGCTGGCCGGTTACACCCTCGCCCCCCGCGAGGTGCAGCCCATCCAGACCTACCTGCAGGAGAATCTGGGCCGGAACGAGGCCCTTGTGCGCCAGATCGGCTGTGTCATCGGCACCCACGCCGGCCCCGGCGCGTTCGGCCTGGCCTTCCTCGATGAGGGCTTCACCTTCTGATCTTACCCAATCAAAAAGAGGAACTGCTTTCCCGGCAGTTCCTCTTTTTTGTTGGTTCATTCGTGTCCGATCTTCGACCAGTCGATCTCTTCGGCATCTACAAAGCCGCTGTCCTTCGCTTCCTCCAGCTGCTTTGCTTCCTCTGTGGTCAGCTTGGTGAAATCCGGGTCCCATGCCAGTACCAGCTTTTTGATCAGCTCGTAGGCAAGGTTCTTGTCCGGGTCCGGCAGCATATCGATCATGTGTGCTACATTCATTGCAATTTCAGACATCCTGCCACCTCCTTATTTATAGATATCGCCACGATTCCCGATATCCAGCACCAATAGAATCTCCAGCGCGTTTTCCTCTCCGTACCGGTAAAGCACGCGCCAGCTTCCGACCCGAAGCCGCATTGTTCCATCCTTCAGTCCCTGCATCACCTTGATATCACCTGCTGGCGGTTTCAGGGTCAGCCCCTCAATGCCTGCAACGATGCGAAGCACGGACCTTTTGTCCAGCTTATTCAGGAACTTCATGGCGTTCTTCGAGTAGCGGATCTTCATAACATCATCCTCAGCGCTCGTTTTTTCTGCGGGCCTCTGGCCCTATTATAGTCCATTCTTCTGCAAACGTCAATTGTTTTTTGCCGAAGATCCGTTCATTACAGCACCGCGTCCGAAACGATCTTGCCCAGCAGGAGCACCAGCACCACAAGCATCATGGGGCGGATGAACTTTGCGCCGTTCTTGAGGGCGAAGTGGGAGCCCAGCAGGTTGCCCACAATGCCGCTGACGGCACAGGGAATGCCGATGGAGAACACCACCAGCCCACTGGAAAGATACGTTACCAGGCTGGCGTAGTTGCTGGCAAGGTTGAGCACCTTGGCGTTTCCGCCCGCCGTGCGCAGGTCAAAGCCCATCAGGGTGGTAAAGGCAATGATGGCAAAGGTGCCGGTGCCCGGGCCAAAGATGCCGTCGTACAGGCCGATGCCCAGCCCGATGGCAAGGGCCAGCACCGCCTTTTTGGCGTTCAGGGTGCCGTCGTCCCGGTTCTCGTCGGGCAGGTCCCGCCGCCAGAGGATGAGCACCGCCGCCACCGGCAGGATGATGAGCATCATAGTGCGCAGCACCTGATCGCTGAGCAGGAGCACGATGTGGGAGCCCAGTGCGCTGCCCACAAAGCTGCCCACAGCCGCCAGCAGGCCGACCCGGATGTTCATGGCTCCCTTCTGGAAGAACTGCGCCGTGGCAAAGGTGGTGCCGCAGGCCGCGCTGAATTTATTGGTGCCGTAGGTGTAATGCACCGGCAGGCCCGCAAACAGGTAGGCGGGCAGGCTGATCAGGCCGCCGCCGCCCGCCGCCGAGTCCACAAAACCCGCAAACCCGGTCATCAGCATCAGAAACAGCAGCATTGGCAATGATAATGTAATTTCCATTCGTTCTACTTTCCTACTCTTTCGTTTACTTCAGATACAGCTTTCCCTCGCAGGCCAGGATCTGATCCAGGATCATCCGGGACACCCGGGCACCATAGACCATGGCAGGGTGGTCGTTGTACTCGATGATGTCATGGAACTCCTTGTTCATCAGAACGATCACATACTCGCCGTAGGGGGTGTGGATGATGCCGCCGTCGTTGCGGCAGGCGTTCATGCTGCCGCTCTTGCTGGCCACCCAGATAAGCTCCGGCTCGCCGGTCTCCTCGCAGTCCAGATAGAACTGGGGGAAATCGTGGGTCAGCATGGTGTTGTAGTGCTGCTGGCGGAAAATGCCCAGCATGGCGGCGCTGGCTTCTTTGCTGACCAGCGTGCCCTTTGCCACCTGCGCAAACAGGGCGGCGTAGTCCCGGGGCGTGGTGGTGCCCAGCTTGTCGTAGCGGTCAAAGTGGAGGGGGTTGTGCAGAACGGTGTGCCCAAAGCCCAATTCCCGGATGCAGGCATTGATGGTGTCCAGCCCCAGGTAATCGATGATCATATTGGTGGCGATGTTGTCCGAGCAGATGATCATCATGGTGGCGGTGTCCTTCACCTTGAGCTTTGCCCCCACGCCCAAGGCCCGGAGCATCCCGGAGCCGTCCACGAACTGGCTGGCCTCGTAGGTGATCTCCTCCTCCAGGTCAGCCCTGCCCCGGCTGGCCTGCAGATACAGCACCGCCAGAATGAACGCCTTGATGGTGGAGGCCGTCTCGAACTCCTCGTCGGCACCGATCTCCACCGTGCTGCCGCGCAGGTCATCCACAAAAACGCTCATCCTGCCCTGATAGGAATAGAGCTCGGCGGCAATGCGCTTTTCCAATGTCATATTCTGATCCATCTGGAATCCCTCAACTTTTCTATACTTTCCGTTATACTTCATTCTTACCGTTAAGACATAATTATCATTGAAAACATTGATTTCATTGGTTCTCATTGATTCTAGTGCAATGATGAGCAATGAATTCAATGAATCTTTTGATACTAACGGTGATTACAGGTTGTTTTCAAAGAAACGCTGTGCGTTGCGGAAGAAGATGGCTTCCACCTCATCCTCGGTGAAGCCCTCTTTCCGCAGGGCATCGGCCAGCAGGGGCATTTTGGAGCAGTCGCTCAGTTCCAGCTTGCCGCCGATGCCGTCAAAGTCACTGCCCAGACCGATGATCTCAATGCCGCCCACCTGCTTGAAATGGGCCGCGTGTTTGGCCATCAGGGCCGTGGTGCTGCGGCACAGGTCGGGGCTGGGCTGGTCATCCAGAAAGCCCGCGCAGTAGTTCAGGCCCACCAGACCGCCTTTTTCCGCCATGACCCGGATCATCTCGTCGGTCAGGTTGCGGCAGTGGGGGGCCAGGGCGCGGCAGTTGGAGTGGCTGGCCGCAAAGGGGCGGGTGCTGTGCTCCGCAATGTCCCAGAAGCCTTTATCGGACAGGTGGCTCACATCGGCAATGATGTGCAGGCGCTCCATCTCGGCCAGGAACTCGAAGCCCTTCTCCTTCAGGCCGGTCTCGGTGTTGGGCATACAGGGCCAGATGGGGCCGTTGCCGGGCACCACGTTGGGGCTGGCCAGCTCGTTTTCGTGGTTCCATGTCAGGGTCATCATCCGCACGCCCAGCTCGTACATCCGGCGCAGCACGCCCAGACTGCCCTTGCAGCAGCCTGCTTCCTCAATGGTCAGCATTCCGCTGATCTTGCCCGCCTCGGCGTTTTTGCGGATATCCTCGGGGCGGTAGACAGGGGCGATCCTGTCGGAATACCGCTCCATCATCCGCTTGAACACATCGATCTCTTCCAGCGCCGTCACCAGCGGGTCCGCGCCCGGGGTGGGGTCGGCCAGATTCACAAAGGCGGCAAAGCACTGGAGCATGTAGTCGCCCTTCTCCAGCTTTTCCAGATCGATGTGGCCGTTGTTGCGGGCAAAGGTCTGCCCGTCGCCCCGCATCTCCGCGCGCCGCAGCTCGCTCAGGGTGTCACAATGTAGATCAAAGACTTTCATCGTTCATGTCCTTTCTTAACAGCTTCTATGTAAATCATTTCTGCCACAAAGCTCCCGTTTTCCGCAGCGAAAACTTGGCTCCCCTGCTAGGGGAGCTGGCGCGTCAGCGCCTGAGAGGTTTCTCCCGTAAGCAAAACCTCTCCGTCATCTTCGCTATCGCTCGATGCCACCTCCCCTCATAGGGGAGGCCTTGGCATAGGATTCATTTTTCGCAATGATCGCTGACGCTCCAAAACGCACTCCTGCCGCAAGCAGGGCAAACAGGAGCGAAGCGCCAGACCACGAAAACGCGACGGCCTGCCAAGGGCTCCCCTACTAGGGGAGCTGGCGCGGCGAAGCACGCGACTGAGAGGTTGTACAGAGCCGCACCTGGTCGTTTCAGAACACACTCCCCACCGCATACAGACTCTTGACCAGATCTTCCCGGTACAGCGGGTCGGCGGGGTCAAGGCTGTTGATGACCACGCCGCCGCTGGCGGACGCGCCGGTGGAGTGGATGTAGCGGCCCTCGCCAAGGTAAAGGGCGATATGGCCGGGGAAATAGAGGGCATCGCCCCGCTTTTTGTCTGCAAAGGGGATCTGGTGCATGGGCCAGCCCTCCACGATCCTGGCATCCCGGTAGATGAGCACGCCGCACTGCATATAGGCGCTGCTGACAAGGCCGGAACAATCAATGCCCCGGCCCGATTTGCCGCCCCAGCGGTACTCGGTGCCCAGATACTTTTTCGCCTGCGCGCAGACGGCATCCCGGAACGCTTCCTCGCTGCCGTCGTACCACGCCTGCAGTGCCTGCGGCACCAGCTCCTCGGCAGTAATATTCCGGGCCTCGGCCAGCGCGTCATCAAAGGCCAGCCCCTCCCGCTGGGAGAACACGGCGGTCATCTCAAACCGCACCGGCTCCAGCGCCACGTCCCGGACATAGCCGGTGCGGCCATCCAGCAGGGCCACCCTGGCCCAGCCGGTGTGGGCCTCGGCTTCCTCGGGCGGTTCGGGCAGACGGCAGAGCAGGCAGCCCCGCTCCAGCTCCAGCATCCGCACCCCCTGCACCTTGGGCAGGCTGAGCACATCGGTGGCACGGCCCACCAGCACCAGCGGCTGGGGCAGGTAGGCCCGCAGCGCATCCTCGCTGACAAATTTCAGCGCATCCCGCCGGACAAAGCCGTGGTAGCCGTAAAAGGTGACCACCTCGGCCACCTCCGGGGAGAGGGGCACTCCCTCGGCGGTCACGCCGCCGGGGGCGGTGCGCACCTGACAGGCCTGACCGTACAGGCCCTCGTCCCCGATGGTGGAAACAAGGCCCGCCTCGCTCTGTTTGGTGGTCTGGGGCAGGTCGTAAATGGTCACGACAGGCCGGGCAAATATGGCGTATTGCATCATTCGGTTCCCTCCAGCAAATTCAGCAGCTCCTCCGGCTTCATGCGCAGGATGGCACCATCCGCGCTGCCGGTGACGGTCTCGGCCAGATCCTGCTTGGCCTGCTGCAGCTCCACGATCTTTTCCTCAATGGTGTCCTGGGCGATGAGCTTGTACACCTGCACCGGGTTCTGCTGGCCGATGCGGTAGGCACGGTCGGTGGCCTGATTCTGAGCCGCCACGTTCCACCACGGGTCGTAGTGGATGACGATATCGGCGGCGGTCAGGTTCAGGCCGGTGCCGCCTGCCCGCAGGGAGATCAGGAACACGCTGGCCTCGCCGCCGTTGAAGCGGCGCACCAGCTCCGCACGCACCGGCTTGGGGGTGGAACCCTGCAGGGTGAAGTGGCTCACGCCCTCCGCGTCCAGCCGCTTGGCCAGCAGCTCCAGCATGGAGGTGAACTGGCTGAACAGCAGGATGCGGTGCCCGCCCTCCACGGCACTGGTGACCAGCTCGATGCAGGCATCCAGCTTGGCGCTGCCGCCTGTCCAGTTGTCGGCAATGAGCCGGGGGTCGCAGCAGATCTCCCGCAGCCGCATAAGGACGGCGAACACCGCCATCTTGTCCTCGGGCTTGGCGGCCCGCAGCTTCTCCCGGGCATCCACCACGGCGGCAAGGTAGAGCTTGCGCTGCTCCTCCTCCAGCTCGATGCGGTAGACGTTCTCTGTCTTGGGGGGCAGCTCCTTCAGCACCTCGGACTTCATCCGGCGCAGGATGAACGGCCCGGTGAGCTGGTTCAGCCGCCGCACCGCCGCCGGGTCATTTTCCTGCGTGATGGGCTTTTCAAACCGGCTGCAGAAGCTCTTGTAGGGCGGCAGGTAGCCCGGCATCAGGAAGGAGAAGATGCTCCACAGCTCACCCAGGCGGTTCTCCACGGGGGTGCCGGTCAGCGCAAAGCGGACACGGCTGTTCACCCCGCACACCGCCTTGTATTTCTGGGTGGTGTGGTTCTTGATGGCCTGGGCCTCGTCCAGGATGCAGGCGTAGAATTTCTGGTTCTCGTACAGGGTCTCGTCGCGGCGGAGCAGGTCGTAGCTGGTCACCACCACGTCGGCCCCGTCCCACTGCTCGGCCAGCTGGGCCCGGTGGGCGGCATCCCCGTCCACCACAACGCAGTTCAGCTCCGGCGTGAACTTTTGGCATTCCTCGGCCCAGTTCAGCACCAGCGAGGCCGGGCAGACGATGAGGCTGGGCAGGGGGTTCCCGCCCTGCTCCCGGAGGGCCAGCAGATAGCTGAGCACCTGCACCGTCTTGCCCAGACCCATATCATCCGCAAGGATGCCGCCCATGCCGTAACCATCCAGCGTGCGGAGCCAGCGGTAGCCGTCCCGCTGGTATTTGCGCAAAACTTTTTGTAGAGACGCAGGCGGTGTATACTCGCTGTCCTTTACCGCGTGGAAGCTCCGGCTGAGCTGGCGGAAGGCATCGTCCCGGTTGAAGCGGATGCCGTTCTGCCCCGAAAGCGCCCAGTCCAGACTGGGGGCCCGGTACAGGGGCAGCCGGGCGTGGGCCTGGCCCAGTTTGGCCCCGGAAAGCTCCAGCGTCTCGTTCAGCTCGTCCAGCACCTCCATGGAATCGTCCAGCCGGAGCAGACGGCCATCGCGCAGGCGGTGGTAGCGCTTTTTCTGGTGGAGCGATTTCAGCAGGGCTTTCAGCTCTCCCACCGGGAACTCCCCCGTGTCCACCTCAAGGTCGAGTACGCTGCCGTGCACCGACACCCCCACCGAGATCTTCGGCGGTGCGGCCTGCATACTGCGGAAGGCATCGGTCAGGTAGACCTCGCCCTCAGCCAGCAGGGCCGGGATGCCCTCATCGAGGAAGCGGTAGACTTCATCCTCCTCATAGGCATCGTAGTGGGCGGCAAGGCCGTTGCCCATGGTGTCTGGCCCCGGCTCCAGGTACCGCCCCAGCAGCCGCCCGGCCCGCTGTTCGGCGCGGGCATCCCGCAGCAGACCGGCAGGCCCCGGTTCCTCCGGTGTGACGCGGTCCTCGCCGTACAGAAATTCAAGGTGCGCCCGCACCGTTTCCCGCGTGGGCGCGTCAAGGTAAAACTGCACCACCGGCTCCAGCGGGATCTGATTCAGCAGCAGGCGTTCGGGGTCCTCAATGGTCACCCTGCTGCCCAGCTCCGGCAGGACGTAACTGCAAAAGGCGGTGGCATCCCCGGTGGTAAAGAACAGGCTCTTGCCGCACAGTGCCTCAAGGGCGGGCCGCATCCGGGCGCTTTCGGCCCGGTCTAGCTGCCAGATCGTATCCTCACTGTATAAATAGTCGTTGTCTAAACCCGTTTTCCACCCCAACGCGGGGGTCACGGACACCTCCACGCCGCCCCGGCGCTTTTCCACCCGCATGGTCAGGGCCGGGATGCCGGTCTTGAGGGTGTAGCCGCCCAGATTGCCGGTGGGGGCATAGAGGGCCACCAGACCGTCAAAGATCTCGCCGTTCAGCGGGATGCCCCCGGCAGGCCCGCTGCGGGGCGCATTGCCGTAGCTGCGCAGGGCCGCCTCGGCTCCTTCCTTTGCGCTGAGCTGCCGCCGCAGCAGGCGGAGCAGCTGCTGTGCCTCCGGGGCAAAGGCCTCCCAGCTGTGCTGAAATTCCAGCGCCTTGCCGTAACTGATGAAGCCGTGCTTCTCCACGGCCCGCAGCAGGTCCGGGATGCTCTTTACCACATACTGCCGCCCGCCGTCTGCCGAGATGCGCAGCCGCAGCCAGGGCAGCTCCCCGGGCAGCAGGGTCAGCTCCGGTTCCAGCTCTGCGGAGTGGGGGCGCAGCTCCGCGTGGCCGGTCACGCCGTCCACCTCGGCCAGTGCTCCCTCCTGATAGGCCCGGAGCAGCCGCCGTGCCTCGTAGTCAGATTCCGGTTCCTCGCCCCGCCACTTCTTGCCGAACAGCATTTCCAGGCTGGAGGCATAGCTGTCCCTGCGGGGCGGCTCCTCAGGCTGGGGCGTTTGCAGGTTGGCCGTGCCCCGCACCACGCCCGGGATGCTCTCCGGGCTCTCAGCAGGCTTCTGCGGCGCTCTGCCGGAAAGGCCCTGACTCTCGCTGTCCCACATCAGCAGCGCGCCGATGTGCTTGCAGCAGGGCCCCTCGCCGTTTTCGTTGTAAGGGCAGGAGCAGCTGGCGCTGACAAAGCTGCCGTTTTCCCGCAGCCAGACCTGGGTCTGGTACAGGCTCCGCCCGCCGCCGCGCACGTCGGCGCTCAGGTGGCGCACGCCGTTCCCGGCCACTTCGCAGTTCAGATCCTGTATCCGGTCCGTGTAGGCCTTGGCCCGCGCGAATACCGTGCCGCCCAACAGGTAGCGGATCTCTTCCATGTCCATCCGGGGTCTCCCTCCCTCTGCAATGCTCTATTGGTTAAGCATACCGCACCGGCGGGCGGGATGCAAGGGGTGCCGGGAAAAAAAGTTCCGGAAAGCACAGAAGCGCCTCATCCGGGAGAGGATGAAGCGCTTCTGTACTTTGGGAATTTTGGAACACTCAGCCCGCATTGCGGTTTACAGGCCAAGTGGGGGTTGGTTTAGGGCTGCTCAGGCATTCTGCTTGAGCTCCTGTGCTTTCTGCCATGCATTCAGCACATCGATCTTGCTTACGGCGTTGTCGGGATAGAATTTCATCTCTTCCGGAGCCGTGCCCTCATCGTTCAGGTCAGGGATAAGCTCGTTTTCCATGGCCCAGCGGGCGGCGTGCTGCAGGTCCATATCCCGCTCTTCCTGCCCGACATCGGGGTAGAGCAGTTCGGATTCGGGCATGGGTTTGCCTGCATCCTCCCACAGCATCATGGCAAGGGCGCTGCGGTTGCTGGGGAAGTAGGGCAGAGCCATCAGCTTGCCTGCAAATTCAGCGCCCAGAGAATAGGCCTGATAGCCCAGCACTGCACCGCCCACAACAACAGTAGTGCCGATCACGATGGGGCCAACGATATCGGGCTCGTCATCTTCAATGGATGCATCCTGTGTCATGGCTTTCAGGGTCACGGCCTTTGCAGGCATCTCAAAGGCAAAGCTTTCCTTATCCTGATAAGCGTTCGGATCATCCAGGCCGGTGATATCCCAGTGGCCAAATTTCAGACCGCTATCTGCAAAAGCATCCTTATCAAATGCAACGCTCACCGTTGCACCCTCGGGGACATTGAAGGAACCGTCCTCGTTGGCATTCTTTTTAACGATTTCGGTGATATCCTCGGGGTCAGCACCATTCTTGCCGGGCACTGTTACGCTGGTGATAACGCCGTCCTTCAAGGTCAGGATGGGCATTTCAGACACAACAAAGTCCTTTTCGTCCCTTGTCAGCTCATTCTCACCCTTCTTGACAGCAGCGGTCAGGGTCTGCTTGCCGGTCTCCTTGGGAGTAATGCGGAACGCATATTGTTCTTTTACATCGCCCAGATCAATGGGCAGGCCGCCTTCCGGCATGGGCTGATACGCACCGTTTTTGTCCTGATACTCGATCTCGCTGTTCTTGTTGCCAAAGTCGATGAATGCCTCACCCAGCTTGGCATCGTCCTTGGGGTCAACCTTTACAGTAAAGTCCTTGCTTTCGCCTTCCTTGATGACGGCATTCTCCAGGCCCTCAATGGTCACAGTGGCGGCATCACGGTACTGTGCGGCAATATCCACACCACTGCTCATGGTAAAGGTGATGGTCTCTGCCTTGTAGTCCTGACCTGTGAGCAGGGAGAGATTGCCGGTGGTAGACCAACCGTCAAACACCTTGCCCTTAGGGATCAGGGCCTTGTCCAGCGTCACGGTCACTTCTGCGCCGTCCGGTACAGAGTAGGTCTTTTTGCCGGTGGCCTCGTCAGGAGTAACAGTCAAGGTATTGGTCACATCGCTGTCGTCGTATTTCACAGTAACAGTGCCGCCGGTCACGGTCAGCGGGTGGCAGACCAGAGCATCGGGGTCGAACTTCCAACCGGCATAGAGCTTGGTGCCCTTGATGTTTGTAAACAGCTGTGCATCCGGATATCGGATCTTGCAGTCTGCATCGGTATACCAACCTGTAAAGGTGTAACCCGGTTTGATAGGTTTGTCTTTGTCAAGTGCCGTAATGTCTGCGCCGTAGTCAATTTTTTTCGGCGTGATCGTGTCACCATCTACGAGAGTCACATCAACGGTGGTAATAAAGCCTTCGTTCCCGTCGAAGTGCCGTAGTAGACGCTCTAATCTAGGTTCGCAATAAACATTTGTATTACAACTAGGCTGAAAAACTCCGTTACTGCCTTCGAAAGTCTCCTCTAATTGACTTGGGGCTTCAATTGTAATGTAAGGCAAGTGCCAACAATTATAAACGATATCACGCCCCAGTTTCTTCACGCTTTTGGGAATATTCAACGATTTTAGATTCGTACGCTTAAAGGCTTCATTGCCGATCTCACCTATTCCTTCTGACAGGGTAACACTTTCCAAGTTGTAACATTCCTCAAAAGCACCACTACGGATTGTTTTGACACTCGAAGGGATAGTGATTTCTGTCAGTCCACTGCAGCCGTAGAACGAACTATAACCAACTTCTTCCAGCTGTGGCGGAAGTTCAATCTTTGTCAGTCCAGTGCATCTCGAAAATGCACTGTCCTTAATTTTTGTTACGGTGCTTGGAATTTTAACCTCGGTCAGCTCAGGGCTGTCGCAGAATGCGCTTGCGCCGATGCAGGACAATCCTTCCGGAAGTTTTACTTTACGCAGATTCGGATGAAAAGAGTGAAACTTACTGTTGCTATCAGAATAGCTGTAATAAAGAATATTATCGCCCAGCGTCGTTACGCCACCCTCAACGATAAGCTGTGTGATATTCTGTATTTTCTCATACCACGGAGCGTATGAATCATTAGATGAAGTTATATATCTGTCATAATTTGCCATGGGACCATTGCCCGTAATCGTCAAGGTATAGGTCTCTTCTCCCTCTTCTCCATCGCTGTTCGGGCTCAATGTCGCTGTGACAGTACCCGGCGTTTCTCCGCAGTCATACGGACCCAAATTTCCCTCCGCAAATGCCGACACTGCCCCAGCAGGCAGGAATGTCAGCATCATACTGAACGCCAGTAAGAGGCTGATGAGCCGTTTTTTCATAAAAATCCTCCTTTGTCAGTCATCAATACTCCCAGTTTCTCCACGAAAAGCACCCAGACAAAAAGAAAAAAGCGCCGCACCAGCCAAATGGCTGGTACAACGCTTTGCGTTTTGTGTGTTCGGGGTGCTTGCCCTTTCTACCCATGCCCTGCGTCACAGCCTTCCGACTGGTTTGCCGATCCTTCCTTTTTGATGGTAAGGAACTTTCCGCATTTTATCATACCCCCCCCCCTATAAAAAATCAAGAGGTCTGGGTGAAGTTTGTGAACACTCACAAATTCATGGGATTTTTTAGGCCGTTTTAACAGAAAAGTGCACGCATAACAAAAACAAACCCCCAAGGAATTTCTTCCTCAGGGGTTTCATGTAAGTCGGCGACTACCTATTTTCACGCGCC
>NZ_JAFREJ010000021.1:0-28860 GCF_017377545.1 Faecalibacterium sp. Marseille-Q4164
CTGAAAAGCAGCAGATTTACAGTCTGTCCCCATTGGCCACTCGGGAACACGCCCAAATTCTGTTCACGTCCATTGCCGGACGACTTGTTTATTTTATCAGACTGCGGGCGATTTGTCAACTACTTTTTTCGGATTTTTGCAGCTTTTCTGCGGAAGCTGTCGGCAGGATCAGTTTTGGGTCAGATGTTTCCGGCGCTCGTAATCCCGCAAAGCGGCAATGGCTTCGCCGGACATGGGGTATAGGGCAATGAGGTTGAATATGGTCATCAGGCCGATGCCCACGTCGCCCAGGTCCCACACCACGGTATAGGCTTCCAGGCCGCCCACCATCAGCATGACAAGGGCCAGCACTTTATAGGCTGTCTGCCAGCCCCAGCGGTCGCCAAAGAGGTACGCCACATTGGAGCGGGCATAGAACAGGATGCCGATGAAGGTGGAGAAGCTGAACAGCGCCAGCGTGACGGCAATGAACACCACGCCAAAGCTGCCCAGATGGTACTGCGCCGCTGCCTGCAGCAGGTCCATGCCGGTCAGCCCAGTGGTGACATTTGCGGGAGCCAGCAGCATCATAAAGGCAGTGCAGCTGCAGATGACCACCGTGTCGATCAGGACACCCAGTGCCTGCACAAAGCCCATCTTCACAGGATCATCGCAGGAGGCAGCCGCTGCCGCACAGGGGGCCGAACCGCTGCCTGCTTCATTGGAGAACAGGCCGCGCTTGACACCGTTCATCAGCACCGCGCCAAAGCCGCCCGCGGCCACCTGCCGCAGGCCGAAGGCTTCCGAGAAGATGCGGCCCAGCACAGCGGGCAGCTGACGGAAATTTACCGCAATGATGATGACCGTCATCACGAAATAGCAGACCGCCATGATCGGCACGATAACATCCAGGCTTTTCACGGTGGCATCCTTGCGCAGGACAATGACCGCCGAGAGCACCACCAGCACCACCGTGGTCACGATGGGCGGGATGGAGAACGCATTGGCAAAGGCAGAGCTGACCGAGTTGCTGATGACCTGGCTGATGCCGCACCAGCAGATGAGGCCCGAAATGGCAAACAACACCGCGATGATGGAATGATGCAGCTTTTTGCCCCGCTTGCGCTCGGCCAGCACATGGATGTAGTAAGCTGGGCCGCCGCGCTGACCGCCATAGAGCGGGTCGGGCTGCCGGTACTTCTGGGCCAGTGTGGATTCCACAAAGGAGGTAGAGGCCCCCAGCAGGGCCGTGACCCACATCCAGAACACCGCACCGGCACCACCGGCAGACACTGCCGCCACCACGCCCACCAGATTGCCCATGCCTACCCGGGTGGCCGTGGAGACGATGAGCGTCTGAAAAGAGGAAAGGCTGTCCCTGCTCTGGTTCTTTTCGCAGACAGCGGCGATCATATCCCGGAACAGCCGCACGGGCAGCAGCCGGGTGCGCAGGGTGAACAACACGCCCGCCGTGAGCAGCAGCACCGCCATCAGCGAAATGCCGATGCCGCCGCCCACCGGCAGGGTGAACAAATCACCCCAGAGCAGGTTGTATACCGTTTCGATCAAATGGGACATTCTGAGGAGCCTCCTGTTGTGTGATTACTTTATTATAATACAGCACTTCAGGTTTGTAAATCAGAAAATCCCAGCGCAAGGAAAATAAAAAATCCGAACCCTTCTCCTATCGAGAAAAGGTTCGGATTTTCATTGTTTGGTGCGGATAAGAGGACTTGAACCTCCACCGAGTTGCCCCGATTAGAACCTGAATCTAACGCGTCTGCCAATTCCGCCATATCCGCATATTCTGTTTTGTTCGCGGGCCGCTCGGCTCGGAACGTTAGTTATTATACCACAGCCACAAGAAAAGTCAAGCACTATTTTCAAAATTGTTCGACAAAAAAATGCTCTAAATTTCGGGCACTCCGTACAGGGGCATTTGGGCCGGAATATGGTACAATAAAAGCTGACCGTCCGGCCTGTATGCCGCCGGGCGAGTAATGACGGAATGAGGGAAACCGAATGTTCAATGTTCTGATCTTCATCATCGGCGCGGGCATCATGTTCTACATGGGCCTGCGCAGTGTGCTGCAGCGCCGCCGCTTACAGCAGAAGGGCCAGCGTGTGGAGGCCCGGGTGGCAGGCACCGTTCAGAGCCGGGACGGCGCGGCTTATCTGCTTGAGTTCGAGACCGAGGGCGGCAGCCACCGCCTGCACTACCCCAAAGCCGCCAAGGGCAAGGGCTTTGCCAGCGGGGAAACGGTCACGCTGTACTACGACCCCGAAGATCCCGAAAAGATGTATGTGGAGGGCGACCGCTCCGTTCTGGGGGCCGAGGTTCTCTATTTCTGTCTGGCCGTTGTGCTGCTGGCACTGATGGTCAGCTTTAGCCGCTGAGAGGAGGTCACCGCAATGGTATTGGAACATATCGGAATGCCCCAGCCCGGGGACTGCCGGGTGGTATTCTCCGCCAGCGCCGAAGAGCTGGAAGCGGCCATTCAGGCCGAGCAGGCCGCAGAGAACCCGCCGCAGACGGAAGAGGACCTGCTGACTGCCGCCGTGAACCGGGCTATCCTGACCGGTTTTTCCACATTATATCAGGAGCTTGTGGAAAAAGAGCATCTGGTGCCCGTAACCGATCCGGATTTTGAGCTGCTGGCCGTCAACCGGGCCGAAGGCTTCCGGGCGGGAGCAGAGTTCTACTGCCTGCCGCCGCTGGAGCTGGAACGTTACACCGGCTTCACCCAGCCCATCCAGCCCCGGCCCATCCGGCAGGTGAGCATTGAACTGGAAGTGAACACCCGGCACGGCGATGAAGACCGCGCCGCCGATGCCGCAGGCAAAACGGCCCTGCGCCAGCAGGTTGCACGGGAGCTCTATGCCCAGCGCTGTGCGCAGGCCAAGACACTGGCCCGCCGGGAGCTTATCTTCCAGCTGGGCGGCTGTGTCAAGGGCACCCTGCCCAAGGACCTGGTCTCCGGCAACTATTTTGCCGAACAGCGGAACTTCAACCTGCGGCTGCAGGCCAATAACGTCAACTTTGACCAGTACCTCAAGGTGCGGGGCCAGACCGTGGAACAGTTCCGCATTGAGCTCCACGCACAGGCAGAGCAGAAGCTGCGGGGCAGTCTGGGCCTTCTGATGGTGGCCGAGCGGGAACACCTCTGGCCCACCGATGCCGAGGTGGAGGCCGCACTGGCACACTGGAAGGGTGAGCGCACCTTCCCTGCCAACGATTTCCGCAAGGTGCGGCAGGGCATCGCCAGCCAGCGGGCGGCAGAGTTCGTGGAAGCCCACTCCACCCTGCTTCCCCCGCCGGAGGAACCGGTGCTGGAAACCATCGCATAAAAAATGGGAGATGCCGCTACCGACATCTCCCATTTTGGTTTTTTCAGGTCTCCACGCCCTCGAACTGGCTGTTATAGAGCTTGGCATAGAAGCCGCCCTGCGCCAGCAGGGTGTCGTGGTCGCCCTGCTCCACGATGTGGCCATCCTTCATCACAAGGATGACATCGGCCTCACGGATGGTGGACAGGCGGTGGGCCACGATAAAGCTGGTGCGGCCCTGCATCATCCGGGCAAAGGCAGCCTGGATGCGCACCTCGGTGCGGGTGTCGATGGAGGAGGTCGCCTCGTCCAAAATCAGCATGGGGGGCAGGCAGAGCATCACGCGGGCGATGCAGAGCAGCTGCTTCTGACCCTGACTGATGTTGCCGCCGTCCTCAGCAATGACAGTATCGTAACCCTTGGGCAGACGGCGGATGAAGCTGTCGGCGTGGGCCGCTTTGGCGGCGGCAACGATCTCTTCCTCAGTGGCATCGGGCTTGCCGTAGGCAATGTTCTCCCGCACGGTACCGGCACGCAGCCAGGTCTCCTGCAGCACCATGCCGTAGCTTCCGCGCAGGGAGGCGCGGGTCAGGCTGCGGATATCGTTTCCGGCCACCTCAATGGAGCCGCCGTTGACATCGTAGAACCGCATGAGCAGGTTGATGAGGGTGGTCTTGCCGCAGCCGGTGGGGCCGACGATGGCGATGCGCTGGCCGGGCTTCACATCCAGATTCAGGCCCTCGATGAGGGGGCGGTCCGGCAGGTAGCGGAAGGAAACGTCCTTCAGCTCCACATGGCCGTCGGTCTCCAGCACCTTGGCGTTCTCCGCCTCGGGCACCTGGTCCTCGGCATCCAGCAGCTCGAACACACGGGCCGCGCAGGCCAGTGCGTTCTGCAGCTCGGTGACCACGCCGGAGATCTCGTTGAAGGGCTTGGTGTACTGGTTGGCATAGTTCAGGAAGATGCTCAGCTGGCCGATGGTGATGCCGCCCGCCACAGCGTAAACGGCACCCACCAGACCGACACCTGCATAAACGATGTTGTTCACAAAGCGGGTAGCGGGGTTGGTCATGCTGGAGAAGAAGATGGCCTTCAGGCTCACGCTCTGCAGGCGGCCATTCACCTCGTCAAAGGCGGCTAGGCTCTCGGCCTCATGGCCAAAGGCCTGCACGACCTTCTGGCCCTCGATCATCTCGTTGACCAGGGCGGTCTGCTCGCCGCGCACGGTGCTCTGGCCCTGGAAATACTTGTAGCTGCGCTTGGCAAGGAAGCTTGCCACCACCAGACTCAGCGGGGTGATGCAGACCACCACCAGCGTGATGGGCACATTCTCACCGAGCATGAACAGCAGGGTGCCAAGGATGGTCAGCACGCCGCTGAACAGCTGGGTAAAGCCCATGAGCAGGCCGTCCGCAAAGGTGTCCACATCGGCGACCATGCGGCTGACGATATCGCCGGAGGGGTGGCTGTCCAGATAAGAGAGCGGCAGGGTCTGGATCTTACGGAGCGCGGCGTTGCGCAGGTCCCGGCTGACCGAGAAGGTGATGCGGTTGTTGCAGACACTCAGCAGCCACTGGGCAAATGCAGCCACCACGGCCACGATCACGATCTCCACCACGATGCGCAGAACACCGTTGAAGTCCACATTCCCCTTGCCCAGCATCATATCAATGGCGCTGCCGCAGAGGATGGGGATATACAGCTGGGCAGCCACGCTCACAGCGGCCACGATCAGACTGCACACCACAAAAAAGCCGTAAGGGCGGATCTTTTCCAGCACCCGCCGAAGCGTTGCGTTGCGCTGTTCCGGGGTCAGCTTACTCTTTGCTTTTGCACTCATTTCTGCGCATCCCCTTTCTTGAACTGGCTGGCGTAGATCTCCTCGTAAACGGGGCAGTTCTTCAGCAGATCGGCGTGCCTGCCCAGACCCACCATCCTGCCGTCATCCAGCACGATGATCTGGTCGGCGTGCTGCAGACTGGCGGCACGCTGGCTCACGATGAACACGGTCAGGTCACCGGGCAGAGCGGCCAGCGCCTTGCGCAGGGCCGCATCGGTGGCGTAGTCCAGCGCGCTGGCGCTGTCGTCCAGGATCAGGATCTCGGGCTTGCCCACCAGCGCACGGGCAATGGTCAGGCGCTGCTTCTGGCCGCCGGACAGGTTCCGGCCGCCCTGCTCCACAGGCTCGTCCAGCCCAAGGGGCTTTGCCCTGACAAAATCCGCAGCCTGCGCGGTCTCCAGTGCGGCCCACAGATCAGCGTCCGCCGCGTTCTTGTTGCCCCACAGCAGGTTGGAGCGGATGGTGCCGCCAAACAGCTGGGCTTTCTGCATCACGACCGCCACACTGCCGCGCAGAGCCGCGCGGGGGTACTCCTGCGCCGGACGGCCCAGGATCTCCACGGTGCCCTCCGTGGCATCATAGAAGCGGGGGATCAGGTTGATGAGGCTGGATTTGCCGCTGCCCGTGCCGCCGATGACACCAATGGTCTGGCCGCGCTTCGCGGTAAAACTGATATCGGTCAGGCTGGGGGCACCGGCACCGGCGTAGGTCAGGCTGACATGGTCGAACCGCACAGCATCCCCGGCCTTATCCGCAGGTGCCTCGCCCTTAAGGGCCGCGGGGAACTCCATGCCCGGTTCGGTGTCCAGCACAGCCTGCACACGGCCGGCACAGGCCAGCGCCTTGCTCACCTGCACGATGAGGTTTGCCAGTTTGACCAGCTCCACCAGGATCTGGTTCATGTAGTTCACCAGCGCGATCACATCGCCGGAGGCCATGCCGCCCACATTGATCTCGATGCTGCCCACATAGAGCAGAGCCACGATGGCCAGATTGATGATGACGTAGGTCAGCGGGCTCATCAGGGAGGAGATGTGGCCCACATGGAGCTGCATCCGGGTCAGCAGGTCGTTGGCCGACTCAAAGCGGTCGATCTCGCTCTGCTCCTTATCAAAGGCGCGGACCACGCGCACACCGGTCAGGTTCTCGCGGGTCAGGCCCAGCACACGGTCCAGCCGGGCCTGGGCCGTTTTGTACAGCGGGTTGGTGATGACCATGACCCCGAACACCACCACGCTCAGCAGCGGGATGGCGACCACAAAGATCCAGGCGGCCCGCACATTCACGGTGAACGCCATGATCATGGCACCAACCACCACGAACGGGCTGCGCAGGAACAGGCGCAGGAAGAGGTTCAGACCGCTCTGCACCTGATTGATGTCACTGGTCATGCGGGTGATGAGGGTGCTGGTGCCCATGGTATCCATCTCGGTAAAGCCAAGCCTCTGGATGTGCTCAAACAGGGCATGGCGCAGGGAGGTGGAATAGCCCACCGCCGCCTTGGCCGAGAAATACTGGGCCGTCAGGCTGCAGGCAAGGCCCACAACGGCCAGCAGCAGCAGGATGCCGCACCGCACAAGGATATAGTGGAAATCATGTGCTGCAATGCCCACGTTGACGATGTCTGCCATGACCAGCGGCACAAACAGGTCGAACGTGGCTTCCAGCATCTTGAACAGCGGTGCAAGCACAGCCTCGCGCTTGTAGCCGTTCAGGTGGGTAAGCATTTTATTCAAGGGGTGATTCTCCTTTCCCAGTGATAGCGGGTGTAAACTTCACAGTTCTTTATTATAGTACAGGAAATGCAAAAAAGCCAGTTCAAATCACGCCATTGCGCACTGTGCCCTGCCAGAACAAGGAAAGGGACTGCCGCACAGGGGGAGATCCCAGTGCAGCAGTCCCTTTTCATAGGAGGTAATGATTCGGAGAACAATGAGCGGCATCGGGCTTCCGGGCCTTTTTGTAGCGGTACATCTCCCGGTCGGCCCGGTTCTTCACAGCCAGCACGTCCTCCCCCAAAAAGGGAGCTGAACCAAAGGACACCGTGGGCAGAAAGTCCACGGCTTTTCGCCGCTGTTCCAGCTGGCGTACAAACTCCTGCGCGCACTGGGCCTCCCGGTCTGCGTTTTCCATCAGCACACAAAACTCGTCACCGCCGGTGCGGTAGCAGTAGCCGCTGCGGGCATAGGCTTTTTTGATGCAGCGGCCGATCTCGGCCAGACAGATATCTCCCTGCAGGTGGCCGTAGCGGTCGTTGATCTGCTTGAAATCGTCCACATCGAACACCACCAGCACCCCACCGCGGCGGCGCATCTCAGCAGTGCGGTTCAGATAGCTGTTCTGGTTCAGCAGCCCGGTAAGGGCATCCAATTGGTTCCACATCTCGCTGCAGTAGATAAAGTACAGCACCGACAACAGGGTAACGCACAGCCATGTAACGTGAAGCTCCGGCAGTGTCACCTGAATGATGGTCTCAATGAGCAGAAAGAACATCAGAGGGTAGATCAGCGCCCGGCTGCGGTTCTGAAATTCCCGCGCCGTGACGAAGGTGGACACCGAGAGATACACGATGGCCGCAAAGTACATGATGATATAAATATAGAAGTATTGCCCGCGGGAATAAACGTTGTCGGCGCTGACGGAGAACACCAGCCCGGCGGGGATGGACAGAGCAAGGAACAGCAGGTAGCACGCCTCGCAGCACACCGCCGCCCTGAACCAGCGGTTCATCCTCTTTTTCCGGTCCATGACATACACAAGGCAGAGACACACTCCCGGGGACAGGCCGAACCCCAGATAGTTGGACAGGATGTTCAGCCAGCGGTAGCCCGCCGGGGTGCCATCCACCACCAGTGTCACCACCTCCAGCACCGAGATCACCGCGATCAGCGCAAAGGCAAAGAAAAATCCCTGCTTCTGCTTTTTGTTCAGGGACTCGCTGAGCTTTGTGAGGATGCACATGAAGCTCAGCACAAAAAGGTCAATGGCCGTTAATACATAAAAATATCCATTCATTGTGGCTTGTTTCACCCTTTGGACTTCTGTGATCTGGTCAGCGCGCCGACCACCTCACAATGGGCGGTCTGGGGGAAGAGATCAACAGGGGTAAAGCCCTCGGCGCGGTAGCCTTTGGCGGTCAGGAGGGCAAGATCACGGGCCATGGTCTCAGGATTGCAGCTGACATAGACCACCCGTTTGGGGGCCATGCGGGCCACGCTCTCGATGAACTGGGGGGTGGAGCCTTCGCGGGGCGGGTCCATGAAAATGACATCTGCTCTCTGCCCGGCGGCCGCCGCTTCTGTGATCCACTGGGTGGCATCGGCGGCAAAGAAGCGGGCGTTTTTCACGTCGTTGTGCCTTGCGTTGCCGATGGCATCCCGGACAGCGTCCCGGTTCAGCTCCACGCCCACCACCTGCTTTACCCTGCCGCTGGCGGTCAGACCGATGGTGCCAATGCCGCAGTAGGCATCCAGCACCACCTCTTTGCCGGTCAGGCGGGCGGCTTCCACAGCCAGACCATACAGCACCTCGGTCTGGTCATGGTTGATCTGGTAGAAACTCCGGGGGCTCAGGGCATAGGTCTTGCCGCAGAGGGTATCCAGAATGAAGCCCTTGCCGTAGAGCACCTTTTCCTCTTCGCCCAGCACCACGCTGGTGCGGCGGGGGTTGTAGTTCTGCACCACGGTGGTCACGGGGACATGGCGCTTTTCGGCTTCGGCCAGCAGAGCACGGACAAAGTTTTTTGCCCCGGGCAGAACCGGCTGGGCGGTCACCAATACCACCATCACCTGCCCGGACACCACGCCGCGCCGCAGCAGGCAGTGGCGGAGCAGGCCGGTGCCCTTGTCCTCATTGTAAGGCTGGTAACGGCAGGTGCTGGCCGCCGCCCGCACCGCCTGCATCACGGTGTCCAGCACTTCGTCCTGCAGCAGGCAGCTTTCCACAGGCAGCACTTTATGCGTGCCTGCCGCATAGATGCCGGACACCAGTTTCCCGCCGGGGCCCGCTGCAAAGGTAGAGATCACCTTATTGCGGTAATGGCAGGGGTTTTCCGCGCCCCGGATGGGAGCCACCGGGCCGTATTTCCCCACCAGCTTACGGACAGCGGCTTCTTTTTGTTTGAGCTGCTCGGCATAATCCAGCCCCAGCATCGGACAGCCGCCGCATTTTTTTGCTTTCAATCTGCACTCCATCGTATATCCTTCCGCCTCTTGACAAAACAAGAAAAAATCACTATACTACAAATAGAAAAGGCACTGCGACAAGCGGTTAGCCCTAGTGGTTTAAGTTTTGGTTAGAAAACCGTCACCGTGCAGGGTGGCGGTTTTCGCTTTTCACCTTGATGGTAAATACCAGTCCAAAAATATGGAACGTCAAAGTAATAGGCATCGCTCTCACCTCCTTCCGGAAGTGTGGGCTAACCGCCTGCCGTTATGTGCAGTACCTTTTCGCATTTAATTTTAACACATCTTTCGACCGAATGCAACGAAAAAGCTCCCGTAATGGGAGCTTTTTCGTTTTTCCGTCACCCATAGGGATCGTACAGGTCATATTCTTCTGCCTCCTGATGCTGCTCCTCCAGCACCCGGATGGCCTGTTCCAGCTGGCTCTGGGAAGCGCCGCTCTCGCTGGCAAGGGCGCGGACCGCTTCGGGCAGGCTGCCGCCGAACAGGGTATCCATCCGCTGGCGCATGGCCGCAACGCAATAGGCCCGGCGGGTGACCGTGGGCAGATAGGTGTTCTGGCTCCCCGCCTTGCCGCCCTTGACCCAGCCCTTTTCCTCCAGACGGTACAAAAAATTGAGCACCGTAGCCGGAGCCCAGCCAGTGGCGGTCAGCTTTTCACTGATATCCCGCCGGGTGGCCGGGGCGGTGCAGTCCCAGAGCGCCAGCAGCACCTGCTCCTCGGCGGCAGAGAGTGGTTTCAGTCTGTCCGAAAGTCCGTACACCGGTTTCACCTCCGATTTTTTCTTTTACATTTGTCTTATTTCAATACGATTATACCACACCCGGCACAAACAGGCAAGCAGTAAAAGTGAGGAGCCATGCGGTAAAACCAGCATATTTTTACATTTGTCTTAAAAAGTGTTCTTTATTCAAAGACAGTTGTGTGTTCTGTGCGTTCAAGGCAGGCAGAGCAGTCCCATCTTTGTGCAAAGATGCTCTTGTTTTTGCACCCCCGGAACCGGTATACTACGGACAAATCAAGCACACACCTGCCGCAGATGAGAGCGGCGGTACGGATAGGAAAGGGAGAGTTCCATATGGCACGAGTATACAACTTCAGCGCAGGCCCCAGCATGTTACCGGAAAAGGTGCTCCGTCAGGCACAGGCAGAGCTGCTGGAATACGGCGATTCCGGCCAGAGCGTGATGGAGATGAGCCACCGCAGCAAGTGGTTCGATGCCATCATCACTGAAACCGAAGCCACCCTGCGCCGGGTGATGAACATCCCTGACAACTACAAGGTCGGTTTCTTCCAGGGCGGTGCCACCCAGCAGTTTGCCATGGTGCCCCTGAACTTTATGACCACCGGCAAGGCCGATTATCTGGTCACCGGCAATTTCTCGAACCTGGCTGCCAAGGAGGCCGCCAAGTTCGGCGAGGTGAAGATCGTTGCTTCCAGCAAGGACAAGAACTTCACCTACATCCCCGATGTCAACGCCATCGACTACGACAAGGACGCAAGCTACATCCACATCTGCCAGAACAACACCATCTTCGGCACCCAGTACGTTGAGGTACCTCAGGTGGAGGGTGTGCCGCTGGTGGCGGACATGAGCTCGATGATCCTCTCCAAACCTGTGGACGTGAGCAAGTATGGCTGCATCTACTTTGGCGTGCAGAAGAACGTAGCCCCCGCCGGCATGGCCATTGCCATTGTCCGGGACGACCTGCTGGGCCACGCCGCCGACACCGTGCCCACCATGATGAACTACACCACCCTGCTGGCCAAGGACAGCATGTACAACACGCCCCCTTGCTGGTGCATCTACATGACCGGCCTGGTGCTCAAGTATCTGGAAAACGACATCGGCGGTTTGGAAAACATGCAGAAGATCAACGAAGCCAAGGCCAAGATCCTGTACGATTATCTGGACGGTCAGGAGTTCTTCCACAACCCTGTGGAGCACCGCTACCGCAGCACGATGAATGTCACCTTTACCAGCCCTGACCCTGACATGGACAAGAAGTTCTGCGCCGAAGCCGCCGAAGCCGGTTTTGTCAACCTGAAGGGCCACCGTCTGGTGGGCGGTATGCGTGCTTCCATTTATAATGCAATGCCCACCGAAGGTGTAGAGAAGCTGGTGGACTTCATGGAGAAATTCCGCAAGGCAAATGCCTGATTTGTGTATAGGAGATAGGAAAGTATGTTTACGATCAAGACCCTGAACGCCATCAGCCCGGTGGGCCTGGCAAAGCTGAACAAGAATCTGTTTGATGTTTCGGTGGACACCGATGTCCCCGATGGCATTCTGGTGCGCAGCGCCGACCTGCTGAACACCACCTTCAACGACAACCTGCTGGCCATTGCCCGTGCCGGTGCCGGTGTGAATAACATCCCGCTGGATCGCTGCTCGGAGCAGGGCATCGTGGTGTTCAATACCCCCGGTGCCAACGCCAACGCCGTGGCTGAGCTGGTCATTGGGATGCTGATCGCAGGCAGCCGCAATGTGGCCGCCGCCGCCCAGTGGTGCCAGGGCCTGACCGGCGACCCCGCCATGGCCAAGACCGTGGAAAAGGGCAAGAAAAAGTTTGTGGGCAACGAGATCAAGGGCAAGACGCTGGGTGTCATCGGTCTGGGTGCCATCGGTTCCCGGGTGGCCAACTGCGCCATTGAGCTGGGCATGGAGGTCTACGGCTACGACCCCTACATCTCCATTGATGCCGCCTGGAACCTTTCCAGCCAGGTACACCACTGCGTGAACCTGAACGACATGCTCCCTCTGTGCGACTACATCACCATCCATGTTCCCTACCTGCCCACCACCAAGGATACCATCAACACCCAGACCCTGGCCCTGTGCAAGGACGGCGTGAAGATCCTGAACTACGCCCGCGGTGAGCTGGTGAACACCGCAGCTCTGCTGGAGGCCATGGAGACGGGCAAGGTCTCCGGCTACATGACCGACTTCCCCACTGAGGCCATTCTGGGCAAGCCCGGCATCGTCTGCACCCCGCATCTGGGTGCTTCCACGCCGGAGGCCGAGGACAACTGTGCCGCAATGGCCGCACTGGAGATCAGCGATTACCTCAAGAATGGCAACATCACCCACTCGGTGAACATGCCCGAGGTGCACCAGCCCCGTGCAGGCGGCAAGCGCATCTGCATCATCCACAAGAACGAGCCCGGCATGATCAGCCAGATCACCGCCCTGACCACCGAAGCGGGCCTGAACATTGAAAACATGGTGAACAAGAGCAAAAAGAACATGGCTTACACCATGCTGGATGCGACCGGTGCCGTGGACGGCAGGCTGGCTGAGAAGCTGGCCGCCATCCCTGCTGTCATCCGGGTGCGCATCCTGTAACACTGCCAACCCTTAGCTTTCCCCTCGCCCCATCTGTTCATGGGCGGGGGGATTTTTTTGTAGAACACCCCGCCGTCCCTCCAGGCAGGTCTGCTGATATAAAAATCCCCCCTGCCGTTATACAGCAGAGGGGAGAAAGAAGATCAGAGTGTTTACAGCTTCTTGCCAGTCAGGAGCTCATAAGCTTCCTCGTACTTGGCAATGGTCTTGTCGATGACATCCTGAGGCAGATCGTAGTTGCTGTCGGGATTGGCCTTGAGCCAGTTGCGGACGAACTGCTTATCGAAAGAGGGCTGACCGTGGCCGGCCTCATAGCCCTCCAGCGGCCAGAAGCGGCTGGAATCGGGGGTGAGCATCTCATCGCCCAGCACCACGTTGCCGTTCTCATCCAGACCAAACTCGAACTTGGTGTCGGCAATGATGATGCCGCGGCTCAGGGCATACGCGGCGCACTTCTTGTACAGGGCAATGGTGTAGTCCCGCAGCTTGGTGGCGTAGTCCTCGCCGTGGCCGGGGAACTGCTTTTCCAGCACCTCGATGCTCTTTTCGTAGCTGATGTTCTCATCGTGGTCGCCGATCTCAGCCTTGGTGGAAGGAGTGTAGATGGGCTCGGGCAGCTGCTGGGATTCCTGCAGGCCCTCGGGCAGGCGGATGCCGCAGACGGTGCCGTTCTGCTGGTAGCTGGCCCAGCCGCTGCCGGTGATGTAGCCGCGCACGATGCACTCGATGGGCAGCATGGTCAGCTTGCGGCACTTCATGCTCCGGCCCTCAAAGGCAGGCGTGCGGAAGAACTCGGGCATATCGGCGGTATCCACGCTCAGCATGTGGTTGGGCAGAACATCCCTGGTGTAGTCGAACCAGAACCTGCTCATCTGGGTCAGCACCTTGCCCTTGTTGGTCACTTTATTTTTCAGGATCACATCAAATGCAGAGATACGATCGGTGGCAACCATAATGAGGCTGTCGCCATTGTCATAGATCTCGCGGACTTTGCCTTCCTTGATGGGCTTGAATTCAGTCATAGCAAACACTCCATTTTTCCTGATAGCTCTTTCATCAACGTCCTCGCCCGCTCCGGCATTGCAAAGCAATGAAGGACAGGGTGAGCCGTTTTCCGTTTACCTATTCAGTCTATCACACTTACTGTCCGTTTGGAAGAAACAGATTCCAAGGAAAATCGCTCGCAATTTTCGATTTCTTCGTGAAAAGTGTCAAAAATCAGCAACATTTTTCGTCGAATTGACGGCTAAAGTCGTACTTTCCCGGTTGACAGCGGCTCAGAACATGGTATCATTGAAGTATCAGAATTCAACTGCATCAGGAGGTAAGACCTATGGGTAAATTCCCGAAAGACTTTTTGTGGGGCGGTGCCACTGCCGCCAACCAGTGCGAGGGCGCTTACAACGAGGGCGGGCGCGGCCTGTCCAGTGTGGACGTGGTACCCTTTGGCCCCGACCGCTTCCCCGTGGCGCTGGGCCAGCTGAAGATGCTGGACTGCGATGCCGAGCACTTCTACCCCTCCCACGAAGCCATTGACATGTACCACCACTTCAAGGAGGACATCAAGCTCTTTGCCGAGATGGGCTTCCGCTGCTACCGCCTGTCCATTGCCTGGACCCGCATCCTGCCCAACGGCGATGACGCGCAGCCCAACGAAGAGGGCCTGCGCTTCTATGAGGAACTCTTTGATGAGTGCCACAAGTACGGCATTGAGCCGCTGGTGACCCTGTGCCACTTTGATACCCCCATTGCCCTGATCAAAAAGTACGGCGGCTGGAAAGACCGCCGGATGGTGGATGCCTACGCCCACTACTGTGAGGTGCTGTTCCAGCGCTTCCGGGGCAAGGTCAAGTACTGGCTGACCTTCAACGAGATCAACATGCTGCTCCACATGCCCTTTATGGGAGCCGGTCTGCTCTTTGCGCCCGGCGAGAATGTGCAGCAGGTCAAATATCAGGCCGCTCACCACGAGCTGGTGGCCAGCGCAAAGGCCGTCAAGCTGGCCCATGCCATCATGCCCGACGCCATGGTGGGCTGTATGCTGGCCGCCGGTCAGTTCTACCCTCGCACCTGCGCCCCTGCCGATGTGCAGGCCGCTGCCGAGGCTGACCGCGACAACTACTTCTTCATTGATGTCCAGTCCCGCGGCGAATACCCTGTCTGGGCCAAAAAACGGATGGAGCGTGCAGGCATTGCCCTGCAGGTGGAGCCGGGCGACGAGCAGCTGCTGAAAGAGGGCACTGTGGACTTCATCTCCTTCAGCTACTATTCCAGCCGCTGCGCCACTGTGGACCCCGAACTGATGAACAAGGCCAGTGGCAATGCCATCATGGATGCCGTCAAGAACCCCTACCTCAAGGCCAGCGATTGGGGCTGGGCCATCGACCCGGTGGGTCTGCGCATCACCATGAACAGCCTGTATGACCGCTACCAGAAACCGCTCTTCATCGTGGAGAACGGTCTGGGTGCGGTGGACAAGGTGGAAGCAGATGGTTCCATCCACGACACCTACCGCATCGACTACCTGCGGGCCCACATTGAGCAGATGGAAAAGGCCATCAACGAGGATGGCCTGCCCCTGCTGGGCTACACCACCTGGGGCCCCATCGACCTGGTCAGTGCTTCCACCGGCGAGATGAAGAAGCGGTACGGCTTCATCTATGTGGACAAGGACAACGAGGGCAAGGGCACGCTGGCCCGCAGCCGGAAGGACAGCTTCTACTGGTATAAAAAGGTCATCGCCTCCGACGGCGAAGATCTGGCCTGAGCCAACTGTGAGGAAAGGAATCATAGCACAAGATGACGACACCCCAAATCATTGCGCACCGCGGTGCATCCTATCTGGCCCCTGAGAACACGCTGGTCGCCTTCCGCAAGGCGATGGAGATTGGCGCGGACGGCGTGGAAATGGATGTACAGAAGACCTACGACAACGAGCTGGTCATCCACCACGACTATATGGTGGACATGCACACCGACATCTCCGGCCAGATCTACGACCTGACCATGGGCGAGCTGAAGGCTCTGGATTTCGGCAGCTGGAAAGATGCCATCTACGCCAACGAGAGGATCGCCACGCTGCAGGAAGCGCTGGAGCTCTGCGCTGGCATGGAGGGCACCCAGGTACAGCTGGAACTGAAAAGCCCACTGGAGGACGACCCCGACTTTGTGCCCCGGGTGCTGGATGCAGTCCGCGCCGCCGGGCTCACCGATCGGCTCACCCTCATCTCCTTCCACCACTCTCAGCTGCGGCAGGCAAAGCAGCTGATGCCCGAGCTGAAGGTAGGCGCGCTGACCTACGGCGCCTTCCTCAGCATGGTGCTGCCTCCGCCGGTGGTGTGGAAGGATCTGGGTCTTGTGAACAGCATGGACGAGCCCTTCAGCGAGGAAAACTGCATCGACCTGCGGAACAATCTCATCTACCGCACGGTGGCCGACAAGGTCGATATGCTCCGCGCCAACTTCCCCGGCGAGACCGTGGAGCAGGTCATCGGCCATCTGGAGGAGCAGGCGGATGTGGCTGCCTACATCAAAACGCTGGATTTCCCTGTGGACATCGTCAGCTGCGAGTACCACACCGCCTATTCCAACCCCGAGCTTGTGAACCAGCTCCACGCCATGGGCATCCAGGCCGCGTTCTGGACCGTGGACACCCAGGACGCTGTCCGTTCCCTGCTGCCCCTTGGCCCTGACTGCATCGTCACCAACCGGCCTGACCGCGTGCGGGAATGGGTGAATGAGGAAATAAAAAAATAAGAAAATAACAAAACGTTCCTGTGCAGGATATCAAAACTGCACGGGAACGTTTTGTTATGTCAGAATGCAAAAATCATTATGAAAACATACCGGCCGTTTCTGCTTCTGCCGGTCTTACTGTCGGTATCTGGAATATAATGATCCCATAGGTCATTTCATCGATCTGTACGCTCGCAAATCCGACCTGAACTTTTGCACTTTCAAACTCACGCTCAAGCGGTTCTATCTGAACCACATGATCGTTAATTTCTTCCAGAATCAACCGTCTTTTTATCGATTCATAATACTCACTTTCATACGCAACGTTTTTGAAATATGAAACTTAATAGGCATTCGTATCGCCGTTTTTCACCAGTTCTTGGCTCAACTCGTTTGACACGGTATCCAAATGCGCACCGTCTCAACTTCCCGAACCACTTCCACAACCTTTTCAGGCGTACAACTCGTCAGACAAAGCGCAACCAGGATGCTGGCAAAAATCGTTGCCGTACATTTCAGCATCTGTTTCATGATAGTCTTCTCCTGTCACCGGCATTTTCAATCTAACGAAACGACTTCTCCAAGGGGATGCTATATGCTCATAATACCGGTTATTTTGTCGATTTGTCAACAACCAGATCATTTCAGACATCATTTTCTCTTTTTCGACAGGAAAAAGCTCACGATAATATCGTGATTGCACAAAAAAGTGCCTCAAAAAATTTTAACAAGATGCTTCTCTGCAATCCGTTCTGAACCGCCTAATGAAACCATGTCTTTCCCCGCTCTCTCCAAAGTGAGAAAATAGTACCATAAAAAATGTATTTTTGAAGCAGTCTGAAAAATGCAGAGACACAGCAAGGAGGACTCCATGGAGAAGCAGCCCTCCAATCGTGCAGAAAACCAGATACGTCCCTTTACTGTCGGCAGAAAGAACTGGCTGTTCAGCGACACGCCTGCCGGTGCAAAGGCCAGCGCGGTGATCTACAGCATTGTGGAAACTGCAAAGGCAAACAGCCTTGTGCCCAGAGATTATATCCAGCTTTCCGCATTCTGCCATAACAAAGCTCCCCCGTGCAGCTTTGTTATGGTCTTTTAACGGTTAATTACAAATTTTCTTTGGTGCGCTCGAGGGAACTCGATTCCCTGGCCCTCTGATTAAAAGAGCCCACCGGGCAGAACACTCTGATTTTGAAACTTTCGAGCTTTCGTTATTTTTGTGCAAAGCATCGTGATTTTTCACTATGTAATTTCTGCATCCTTTGTCGTATTTTGCAAGTCAGAGTGCCCCTTGCATCCCTTGAAACAGTGCAAAAACAGTGCAGAAACCATGCACTTACTCTGGGACAAATGAAAAATAATGATTTTTGATCCATGACTTGATGGCGGTTTGAGTGACCGCAAAGTCAAATTTGATACACGGGAAGAAAAATGCCCACTCGTCTGAGAAGTTCTCAGGGGAGTGGGCATTTCTGTATAATGGCATTTTGTATATGTCACTTGCCACTTTTAGCATGGAGGTTGCCATTTGAGGAAAGAAGTTTCTGCTTTTTTATATGGCAAGTTTCCGCACTTCCCGCATTACTTTCCGCACTTTCCCTACAACTCCGTGGTGCTGTCTGCGGTCTCTGGCGGCTGCTTTTCTCCACAAAGCATGACCTTGGCAGAGAAAACGCCATTCTGATGGGTAAATGTGCTTGCACCGCCGGTCTTTTCTGCAATATGCTGGACAGACTGGATGCCGATCCCGTTTTCCCTTCGCTTGGAAGAGCGGAACACCCCGCTTTTTTCGTGAACTGCGCCGTCAAATGCGTTTTCCACTTCGACCAGAAGAAGCCGCTCGGCATGGACATACGCGGTGATCGCGATCTTGCGCCGGGCGGGTGCGGTGCGCAGGCTGGCTTCAAATGCATTTTCCAGAAGATTAGACAGCACCAGACACAGATCCATCTCGTCCACAGGAAGCACCTGTGGTAAGTCGAGTTTGGCACAAAAGGGAACACCCTCACGCTTTGCAAGGGCGCAATAATGGCCGACGACACTGTCCGCTGCACGGTTTTCGCAGAAATTCATATCCAGATCCGGAATCCGGGAGACCGTTTTTGCAAGGTAAGCCTTCAGGTTATCCAGATCTCCTGCCTCGGCCAGTGCGGAGATCTGATTCAGCTGGTGGCGCATATCGTGCCGCGCCTGCCGGGCTTCTTCAATGGCGGCTTTCAGGCTTTCATAGCGCTGCTGCTGCATGGAAAGAAACTGATTTTCCTGCTGCAACCTCGCATTCCGGTTAAGGCTGTTTGCCATCAGCAGAAAGATCGCATTGAACATGAACATCAGAAACAAAAGCGCGATGCTCATAACGATGTAGACCTGCAAGACCCGCCCTGTCCGGAGCGTTATCTGGTAGCGCGGGGTTATAAAAAGGTTCAGCAGGATGAACACCAGCGGCAGTACCCAGAACACATACCACGTCTGCGCAAAATTGTCATCCTCCACCATTGCGCGTACTGCGTGGGTGGCGGGATAATAGGCTGCGGCAGTGATCAGCCAGCAGACCGCATTATAAAAAATGCAGGCAGCAAAACAGAACCACGGCTTATCCGGCGGCAGCTGCTGCCGCAGTGTGATCGCCGTGCCGATGGCGCGGGATAAGCTGTTCAGGCAGGCGAACACCGCGCAGACCGCCAGCGCAATCGTTCCGGACTTCCAGAGAGAGGTCTGCAATGTTTTGACATACAGAAGGCTCGCCGCAAGTGTGATAACCAGCAGGGGGAGCGCAGTCGGGCTGTTGAAACAATAGCAAAGCAGTCCGCCGCCAAGGCAAAGCCCGAGCAGCAGCGGCACTGCCCCTGCTGCAAGCTTTGCGGGCGACAGCTTCAGATAGGAACCTACCGGAAAATACGCGAGCAGCAGGCCGGGAAACACAACGGTAAACTCCAGGATCGGGCGCAGAACATCCTTCAACCCACACGCCCCCTTTGCAGCAGAAATTCCATAAACGCCTGTCGGGCGGCTTTCAAAAGCTCCTGACTGACATAGACCTGGCTGCCGTCCGTCATACAGAAGGCGGCATCCTGAAAATCGGCAGCATTCTCCATATTGATGATCGTACCGCGGCCACAAACAAAAAAGCGCGGGTCCTTTTTGAGCGGCTCTGTGAACGCCTTGAAACTCTGGCGCATGGCAAGCGTTTTGCCGGCAGTGGTGCGGATATTGATGATGTGGGCGAAATGCTCGGCGGATATGATATCACGATAGCGCAAATGGATGTCGCTGCCATCCACCTTCACCGTCAAAACCGGCTCCGGGCGGGGGAGTTTTGCGAGCATTTCATCCAACAGACCGGACAACTCGGCCTCTGAAAAGGGCTTGACCAAATAATGAAATGCCCGTACCTGAAACCCCTCGAGTGCATGGTCTGTCGAGGTGGTGGTAAAAACCAGAAGACAGTCTGCGTCTGTTTTCCGAAGTTCCTTTGCCGCGTCCATGCCGCTTAAACCATCCATGTAAATATCCAAAAATGCGGCGGTAAAGCGCTGCGCTTCTTCTGCCGCCAGAAAAGCTTCTCCGCTGTCAAATTCTAAAAGCTCTACTTCTGTACCGCGCTGGCGCAGCTGCCGTGCCAAGCGCTCCTTCAGCAGCGTGCGCTCCGTACCAAGGTCATCGACGATCGCAAATCTCATGCTGTACCAAGAAGCTATTGTTATAGCTTCCAACCTCCTTTATAAACTCTTTCATCCTGATTATAGCACAGTTGCCTGGTTCTGTCGCAGCAGAAAACGGGATTTCGTGACGGAAACCGGGCTTTCGTGCCAAATGCCTTGAAAAGGCTGCGCCTGCCCGTATACTGAAGGCAGAAAAACCCCCAACGACGGCAGAAGGAAAGGAGGGGTGTTGTGCATCGAATCGCCGTGCTGACAAACAGCATGGCGCAGGAAGCCTTTTTAGCAGAGCAGCTCCTACGGTTCTGCGCCGAGCATTGTTTGTTTCCCCAAATGGATTGTTACCGCGATCAGGAAAGCTTTTTTGAAGCCGCACACAACGAGCCGCTGACCAATGCCTTGATCGCCCTGCCGGGTGTCGATGGCTTGAACGCGGTAGAGCATCTGCGCACACTTTGTCCCCAAACGCGCATCATCTGGTGCAGTGACCTGAATTTTTCGCTCCACGCCTTCCGGCTGCGCGCAGACTACTTTCTGCTGGAGCCAGTGACCGAAGCCGCTTTGCGGCAGGGTTTTTGCATCTGGCTGGATCAAAAAAATCCGGCAGAGCAGCGCCGACCTGACCGCAACGAACACAACAAGGAGAACGGTTTATGAAAAAGAGAAACATCGTCCATTCTGCGTTAAGCCTGTCGCTGACCGCAGCATTGTGCCTTTCCATGGCTGCCTGCGGCGGAACACAGACGCCGGCAGACAGTGCTGCCGCTTCGCAGCCCGCTGCCCCGTCCGCTGCGGTACAGCCCTCTTCAGCGGAACAAGCCTCTGCGGCGCTGCCGGTAAAGGCTCTGAACCCCAAGCAGGTAGAGGAAAACCCTTACATGGCCAAGAGCGATGCAAACATTCATCACGATGGCTACAACACCGACTCGACGGATGAGATCCTGCCGCTTGCCATCTATCCGGAGATCAACGTTTCCTATGAGACGACGAACGCGAACGCTTCGCCCGCCATCTACTTTGACAGCTACGGTCATGCCGTTGTGCCGCTGCTGGGCGGCATCGCCATCCGAGACCTGAACGCCGACGAGACAAAGACGCTCGGCTATTTCTCCCCCAAACAGCATGACGGCGGCGGTTACGTTATCCAGAGCTCCTATACCTTCCTTGACGAATCCAACCGCATCGTCTGCCCCACGAGCAACAACCATGTGCTGATGCTCCGCGCAACGGATGAAAACGGCAATGTTCTGCCGGAATTTGAAAAGGTGCTGGACATTGATATCAAAGCTGCTGCCGAGGCCGCGCTTGGAAAAGAACTGACGCAAAATCTTCTGTCCGTGGTCTTTGACTATGACGGAAACCTCTGGTTTGCAACGGGAGGCTTCCGCATTTATCCGCAGCGCCAGCAGCAGGGCGTCATCGGCTATATTGCCCGCTCGGCCATTGATGCGATCCTGAACGGCGAGCAGACAGACCTTTCAAAGGCTGTCTTTGTCTACGAGCTGACCCCCGGCGAGGGTGCCGAGAACGGCATCGCCGCCTCCAAGGACGGTGCGGTGATCCTCACCAACCAGAACTGCTATCTTCTGCGTGCAGAAGAAGGCGTAGACGTTGTGTGGTGCACGCCCTATGAGAGCGCGGGTGCAAAGGTGAGCGGCGAAGGCGATAAGACCACCGGCGGCGGTCTTGCATGGGGCGGCGGCTGCTCTCCCACCCTGACGCCGAACCTTGTGCTGTTCACCGACAATCAGGACCCCGTGAACCTTCTTGCGCTCGATATGAAGACCGGCGAGGTGGTGGCAAGCACCCCGGTGCTGGATGATCTGCCCGAGGGCTATCAGGTAGCCGTTGAGAACTCTGCCATCGTCTATGACGACGGCAATGGCACCGTCAGCACCATCGTCTGCAACTGGTTTGGCGCGGGCAATGCAGGTCTGGCGGACCCCAACAACGACTCCTCCATCCAGAGCTACGCTAATATTTACGACCAGAACTGGCTCATGAAGGGCAACGTTATGATCGCCCCCGGCATCGAGCGCATGGACACCGTAAAGACCGCAAACGGCTACGAGATGAAGAGCATCTGGAGCCGGAACGACCTGAGCGACACTTCCATCCTGAAGCTTTCCACCGCAACGGGCTATATCTACGGCTATGTGCAGGATGTGACGACCGGGATGTGGCAGTACATCATTCTGGACTTTGAAACTGGCGAGACTGTTTTCACGATGGATGTTTCCAACAAGTACGGCTATAACAACATGGCCATTGGAATGTATGCCGGCAACAGCGGCAATGCGCTCTACTGCCCGACGGGCTATCTGGAACTGCTTCGTTTGCAGGACCGTTTCGTTTATCTGCCCGAAATGCCCTACCGCAAGGTCGAGCTTGATCAGGCGGCAAGAAACGTCCTTTCGCAGGAGCGGTTTGCGCAGGACGGCGGCGAAGGCACCGTTGCAAGCTGGCGCAACACTGTGACCGTCCGCAACGTACATCCCAACACCACGGTAGCTTTCCGTATGAACAACCTGTCCGGCAGCACCTCCGGTCTGACCCTCTACGCCTATGGCGTGGACGGCAAGCTGGCAAAGGTCGATCCTGCACTGTGGTCGATCACAGACGAGGACGGCAAGGCTGTAACGGAACTTACCGCCGGTACGCTCTATGAGCTGCACGTGACCGTCGCCGATGGCGGCGCGCTCGACCTGAGCGAGGCGGAAAAGGAGATCAGGCTCTCCGTTGTACTCGGAAAATAAACATAAAACGCCCGCCCACCGTGTCCAAATCTCCACGGTGAGCGGGCGTTCCGCTTCCTTTTGAAGGCAGACCGGAATGGCGATTTTGCAAAGGGTCCTCATAAAGTCTGACATGGCAGCCTCCTTGTGCTTTCCCGTTCCACCAGCTCCTCCGGGACGCGGATGCCCTGTCCCTGCAAAAATCGCATAAATTCCAGCGCATAGTGGTCGGACACCGCAAATACCGCCGTGATTTTTTCAGAAAAAAGGCGGGGAAGGTTCTCACTGTAAAACGCCATTCTCTCCCTTGCCGCAGCAGGGACCTGCCAGAATAAAGTTTCTCCCGGCGCAAAGGCGCTGCGGAAACCGTCTATCCGCTCCTTGTCCATTATACCGTTTTTATCAGTACATTCTACCACTTTATGCGGTCACATGGGTGGCATTCTCTTTCACCGAATTGATCGTATCCATCAGTTCACTGCCTGTTTTGCCATCAAACAGGCGGGTAAACAGAATGGGCTGGTCAAAGGGTGGTTTCATCAGAACCGCTTTGCTTTCCACATAACCGTTCTGCTCAATGTAATGAATGACCTTCCGAACAAACGCGATCTGCTTTGCATTCAGCGATTCGTCATTGATAAATTTGGAAAATGCCTGCATGGCAGCATCGTGGTCCAGCTTTGCCACTTTACGCACCAGCAGACCAAAGGGTGTATCCCGAAACTCCCGTGCATAGTCCTCTTTGCTGCCCAGCTCACAGGTGAAGATATGTTCCAGCTCGGTATAGTCACCCCGGGAAAGCGGAATGTTCTGGGTCAGCTTGTGGATGGCCAGCGTATCGCTGCGGTGCTCCATGATGTAGCGGTTCACACGTTCCCGGTACTCGCCAAAATCGTAGCCGGGATCCAGCGTTTTGCCCTCAGTCTGTTCCAGTACCGGGTCGGCAAGGGCCGTGTAGACAGGCTTTTGCCCTTCTACACCGTCCACCAGAAACTTGATAAGCTCCCGCAGTTCCTGCCGCATTTCCTCAAAGCGGAGCAGATCGTGCGAGGTCAAAAATTCGTCTGTCTGCACCTCCCGAATGAGGGACAGCTTTGCCTGCACCTGCGGGATGGTAGCCTTCCCTTCCAGCATTGCCGCTGTATTGCGCAGCTGTTTCTGGGCGCGGCCCAGCCCCGGCAGACCTTCCAGTTCACAGAGCAGCAAGCCATACACAAAGTTATCGAACCGCTTGGCGGCTTCATCTTTGTCGTCCAGCGAGATGAGCGGTGCCACCTCTTTCATCAGAGTACCCTTGTCCGTTTCGGTCAGGCTGACAAAGGCTCCCGGCTTTTGATAGTGTTCCACGGCCTGTCGGTGCAGCCGCACGGATACCAGTTCCGGGTTCAGCGCTCCCACTTCGGCACGGCAGGTTTCTGTTAAAATTTTACGCCAGTTCTGGTATTTTTCGTCCGCATAGGCTCCATCCTGCAGCGCGGCGGCAATCCGTACCTGCTTGCAGAAAATGCTCTCGGACAGGCTTTTGGTGTCCGCGCTCTCGTAACCGTTGGGTTTCTGACGGAAAAATTCAAAGTTGCCGCAGTAGTCGAAAATCAGAAAACGCCGTTTGCCCGTATATTCGCCGTCGATGGCATCCACGCAGGCAAGGGACGGGCAGAGCCGTGTACCATGGCCGATCATCTGCCAGAACTTCGTTTTGCTGCGTACTTTTTTGAAGAGCACCAGATTCACGCACTCCGGCACATCGATGCCCGTGTCCATCATATCCACCGAGACCGCAATAAACGGCGGCTTGTCTGGCTGTTTGAAGTCGTCAATGATGGACTGCGCATAGGCATCATCGCAGACCACCCGCTGGATGAATCCCGGGTACTGGGTCTCCAGCTGCGGGTAGAGCTTGCCAAAGCGTTCCCGGATAAACTCCGCGTGGCGCTTGTTCTGGGCAAAGATGATGGTCTTGCCGATGCGGTCGCCGCCTGCCGTCTGGATGCCCCGTTCCATCAGATCTTGCAGCACCGTGTCCACGGTGTTGGCGTTGAAGATGAACTTGTTCAGCTTTTCGGATGGGATAAAGGTGGGCAGGGTGTCGTCCTCGGCAAAATCGTCCTCGTAGCGGGCCTTATCCTCCGGTGAAAGCTGGTCGTAGTGGATGCCCTCTTCTGTGAATTTCGTCTTGACCTCGTAGTTGTAGTAAGGCACCAGCACATGGTCGGTGTAGACCGCCGTATCGTAATCGTAGGCGTAGGTGGGGATGCCGTGTTCCATCTCGAAAAAGTCGTAGGTGTTGCGGTCTACATCGGTTTTCGGGGTGGCGGTCAGACCCACCAGAATCGCATCGAAATAATCAAAAATGGCGCGGTATTTCTTGAAAATGCTGCGGTGGCTCTCGTCCACGATGATAAGGTCAAAGTGGGCGGGCGAAAACAGCGGCACGCCGTCCTTGGTCTTGGCGTTGTCAATGGCGTTGAGCATGGTGGGATAGGTGGAAAGCACGATGCGCGCGGCCTTATCGTCCTTAGAGGAGCATAGGTTGCACAGCGACTGGTCGGGCAGATACTTTTTGAAGTCGTCCTTTGCCTGCTTGACCAGCGCGGTGCGGTCGGCTAGAAAAAGCACATTGGTCACATGACCGCCCCGGCTCAGCACATCGGTCAGGCTGGATGCGGTGCGGGTCTTGCCCGTGCCAGTAGCCATGACCAGCAGATTGCGCCGGAAGCCCTGCGCGATGTGGGCGCAGACAGCCCGGATGGCATTTTTCTGGTAGTAACGGTCGGTGATTTTGTCGTCAATTTCAATGGTGTCCAGCGGCTTTTTCTCGGTGCGGCGGTTCATCAGTTTCTGTAAATCGTCCTTGCAGAACACCCCGCTTACAGCACGCTGCGGGCCGCTCTGCTCATCCCAGAAATAGGTGGTGTAGCCGTTGGTGGTAAACAGCATCGGACGGCGGCCGAATTTCTGCTCCAGACAGTCTGCATAAAGCTGAGCCTGCTTGCGCCCGATGTTGGGGTCTTTGGTGCTGCGCTTGGCTTCAATGACCGCCAGCGGCAAGCCGTCTTTGCCCATCAGCACATAGTCCGCATAGCCCTTCTGCCCCAGCGCGCCGTTCATGTTGTCCACTTCGTACTCGGTGCGCACATCGGCATCCGGCCCGGTGAATTTCCAGCCCATGGCCTTGAGGTCGATGTCGATGATCTTCTGCCGCGTCTCGGCCTCGGTCAGGTCGGCGGCGGTAAAACTGCGGCTCTGCTGGTTCTGCTGTTTGCTGGCTGTGTACGCCGCCGAAAGGCTCTCCACCTGCTTGCGCAGGGCTTCCAGCTCGGCATCCTTCTGGGTCAGCAGGCTTTCCTGTTCCCGGATCTTCTTTTCGTCCAGCGTTACCTTTTCGCCGGGGATGGCTGTTTCGTCAAAGGAGCGCTCCACATAGTCCGTGCCGTAGCAGTAATCCACCCACTGGATGAAGTCGAACAGCCCCCGCAGGCTGAACACTGCATCCGCCGCCGACACACTATGCCCCGTATGTACCGCCAGATTGCCCGCCTTCACGATGCTGGGCAGCACGCTCCACACATCCCGGTCCACCGCGAACCGGAAGCTCGGCTCGTGCAGCAGGGATTGCAGGTTGTCCTTGTAGGGCATCGTGATGGTTTTATCTGCCGCATACACCCACTTCACCGCCAGCTCCAACGCCTTCCGGCACCCCACCGCGCACATCGCCGGGGAGGTGGAGAACACTTTCTCGGCCTCGATGGCAGAATTGGCGAAGAGGGAGTATTCGGGATGGGTGGAGAGATAGGAGAAGTTGGACATAAGGAGGGCTCCTTTCGATTAATTTATCTTCTTTGTGCAACCAGCTGTGTCATGACAAATTCACCATATTTTGTAAGAGACCAATACGTCTGATCAGAGTGCTTTTTCTCACTTAGCTGGATATATCCTAGAGCTTTAAATTGAACGCAAATCATCCCAAAAGAAGAATCAGTTATATTATCCACCGAAACATCTGAATATTCTGAAGTAACATTATTAGGCTTTTTTCTTGCCAAATTCTCAAAAACGCCTCGCATATCAGATTCGCTTGCTTCATTTATTAAAATCGGAGAAACCTCTGCAAATAACTCATTCCATGTTACATCTATTTCTCCCACAATATCTATGTAGCTACCTCTGTACGTTCTAGCGCTATAATCAAATCCTAGCGTTACCAAATCATCGCCCTGTTTAAGCATTGCTGTCCCTTCCGGGGCTTCCACACTGATTTTTTCTATTTTCTTTCTCAAGGCCTCGTTTTCTTTTTGAAGCCGTGCAATCTCTTTTACGGATTTTTCGTCAACTGCACTGCCTGCTTTTACCCATCCTTCTGCTGGGAAATTTTTCATTAGTTTTACCATGCTTCGAGACACAACAGAACCAAGTTCTGCCGGCGTTTCCCAGAACTTGACCAATTTCTTTTCTGCAAGTTTTTTAAATTCTTCTAGTTTCTTTTTTCCCTCGTCAGTCTGCTCACTTTTTCCAGTTGGTATGGATGCTGGATTTTTATGTACAAATGAAATGATGGGCTTCCCTGTTTTAAGAGCATATTCAAATTCCATTTGAGTATAGCTAATCCCATCAGGGCCAACACTTCCATACCGACCACCGATAATTAAAATATAGTAATCACAATCATCAATGACGCGCTTAATAAGAGACCATTGGTCTTCGCTGGATGCCGGGAAGAGTTCCATACCTGCTGGAATACAATCAAGTTCCAAAAGAGCTTGCATCACTTCTTTGCGCTCATCTTGTAGGTCATCATAAGTCGAACTAACAAAAACCTGATATCTTTTATCAGTGGTAATCATCTTTTTACTCCATTCCTGATAATTTTATGCCCATCCCAATTCTGCCGCAATTATTCCCAAGCACACGCAAAATGCCTGTTGCTGATGTTCCGCATCCAATTTATTCACAGCTTCACACAGATCATATATTGCTTTTACAGCCTTTTGAACCTCTGCATTTTGGTCTTGCTGATACTGCCACATCGTCTGCGATGGAATCGATTGATAAAAGCTCTGATTCACATAGGTCGGATTAAACATCTGATCGTAGAACTGGTTCATCGTATGTGCTCCTTTCGCATCGTCGAAATACCATATTTTTCCTCATTGTAGCATACACCTTATGGTATTTCAATGTTTTATACAAAAGGATGCAAATTTCGACATGTATTTCAGAATTTTCACCAGAATCATGGTGCTCACAGGGAAACTCCCGCCGTCACGGCTTCGCCGTGCCACCTCCCTCTAGGAGGGAGGCTTTTGCCCCACCGCTACGCCAAAGGCTCCCTCCCAGAGGGAGCTGGCAAAGCCGCTAGGCTTTGACTGAGGGAGTATCTTCCAGTTCCTGAACCCGCTTTCTGACTTCCAAAGCAATTGCACTGCAAACTTCTTGAAAGCTCTGCTCTATTTCCAGATTAGAAAACCGAATCACCTTCACACCATATTCGGCAAAAATGGCGGAGCGTTCTTTGTCGTATGCCAGTCCCTGCTCATCATAATGCTGTGAACCGTCCACTTCCACGACCAGCCTTGCAACGTGACAATAGAAATCCGCAATAAAGCCATCAATCGTTTTCTGACGCTGAAACCGCACGGGATAGCCACGCAGAAAATCATACCAGAGATGATTTTCCTGTTTGGTTGCGTCCTTGCGCAATTCTTTTGCACGAGGGATCAATTTTCCTTGATATGGCAATGACATCTGGACGCGCTCCTTTCTGGAACTCCCTCCGTCACGGCTAACGCCGCGCCACCTCCCTCTAGGAGGGAGGCTTTTGCCTTACCACCACATAAAGGCTCCCTCTCAGAGGGAGCTGTCACCGAAGGTGACTGAGGGAGTTACCCAAAATATTCCTGCATCAGCGCTTTTTCATCAATTCCAGCTTTTCAAGGCTCTGCGGCTCACTCCCTCCGTCACGGCTAACGCCGCGCCACCTCCCTCAAGGAGGGAGGCTTTTCCTCGGGCCGGAAACTTTCCCTCTTTGTCAAAAGGCTCCCTCCCAGAGGGAGCTGT
>NZ_JAFREJ010000021.1:28959-33043 GCF_017377545.1 Faecalibacterium sp. Marseille-Q4164
CTTTGTCAAAAGGCTCCCTCCCAGAGGGAGCTGTCACCGAAGGTGACTGAGGGAGTCACCCAAAATATTCCTGCATCAGCGCCTTTTTCATCAGTTCCAACTTTTCAAGGCTCTGCTGTACGATTTGCTTTTGCCTATCTGCACATTTCACAAATGATATAAAAGCTTTTTGCATTTCCATGGGTGGAACAATTTGACGATGCATCTTCATAATATTTGTATTTAAGTTTGGTTGCGTTCCTGCCGGCGCCGTTTTCCTAAAATATTCAGTCATTTGATTCAAAGAATATAACAAGAATATTTTATCGAGCTTTTCGTCAATATCTTCCATCGCAAGCCATCCATCGTGAATACAGCCATCAAATGTAATAATTCTTGCAAATCCTAGCGAAACCCCACAATTTGCAAAAATCAAGCTTCCCGCTTTTATCATACGGCTTTTTTTTACGCCCTCTTGAATAATATATTCCTTCGTAGAATTCAAGTAAATGTTTTCTCCAGTTGTCGCATCACCGATTTTAATCCAAGGAATAGTTCCTCCCAGATACCTTTCAATTGGACGTGGTGAACCGCCTCTAACAATCGTACACAATTCTCCAAGAGGATAAGTCATCCATTTCTTATTGTTAACATTTATATCTCCAAACATCTCCACAAACCGCGCCTTTACCAGCTCGTCCAGTTTGGCAAGCTGTTGTTTGCGAAGAAAAATCAAATCGTCCACTTTTCTCAAAATTTTGTTTTCGCTTTTTTGGGTATCAATATCTGGCAAGTTCACGACATAATTTTCCAAGAAAGTTTTTGGCACACGTTTTTGACCTGCGCTTCCAGTCATGTTTCTCTCAGCCTCTTTGCGAAAAGCCTTCCATGTGGTCAAATAATACAGCCATTCGCTCGTTATTTTGTCTGTATCAGGACGCAAAACATGAAATTCAGTGCTTCCAAAGCCAATTCCGTTTTTCATATTATGGGCGATTGCACCTTTTCCATTTTCCATACAAGGTGTAATTTTCGCAAATAAAATATCGCCATTTTGAAAATTTGTGAAGCCTTTCTTTACTTCTGAATAATTTTTAATTTCAGATGCATCGAACTCCCCGTGCTCACCAACTTTTGTCATTGGAATAAAGGAAACTTCAGTGTCATCTCTTAATGTGCAACTCTTGGGGTTAATTAAGCAAACCTCTCCCAACTTCGCCATCACATCATCTTCTCCAACTCTGCCAAACCCTTGGTGATCTCCATTTCCAGCTCATGCAGGTCAGCAAGGATCTCCGTGGTCGAGGGGTACTCCACCGGCACATACTCGGTCTCTTTGTACTTATTGATGGATAAATCATACCCATTGGCGGCAATCTCCTCTTTGGGCACAAAGAAACTCTGCTCGGTGCACTTGCGGTCAGTTTCGGCATCGAGGTTCTGAAACCGGGCGATGATGTCCGGGATGTCGTTTTCCTTCACCTCGGTGCGCTTGTCGTCCAGCGAAAAGCCGTCGGCTTTCATATCGTAGAACCACACCTTGTCGGTGCCGCCCGCGCCGGTCTTGGTAAACACCAGCACCGCCGTGGACACGCCTGCGTAGGGCTTGAACACGCCGGAGGGCATGGAGATGACAGCCCGCAGCTGATGGTTTTCAATCAGTTCTTTCCGGATGCTCTGGTGTGCCTTGCTGGAACCGAACAGCACGCCGTCCGGCACAATGCAGGCGCAGCGTCCGCCGGTTTTGAGCATCCGCAGGAAGAGTGCAAGGAACAGAAGCTCCGTCTTTTTGGTGTTGGTGACGGCTTTCAGGTCGTCGTTGATGCTCTCGGCATCCACAGTGCCCTTGAACGGCGGGTTTGCAAGGCAAATGGTGTACTTGCTGCAAATGGAGTTTTGCTTCGACACGCTGTCCTTGTAGTCGATCTCCGGGTTCGTGATGGAGTGGAGCATCAGGTTCATGGCCGAAATGCGCAGCATGGTGCGGTCCATGTCAAAGCCGGTGAACATCGGGCCGGCAAAATGCTGCCACTGCTCCGAGGTCATGCTGTCCTCGTAGTGGGCGCGGAGGTACTGCGCACTGGACACCAGAAAGCCCGCCGTGCCGCAGGCGGGGTCGCAGATGAAGTCGTCCGGCGTGGGCTGCACCAGTTCCACCATCATGTCGCGGATGTGCTTGGGCGTGCGGAACTGGCCGTTCCGCCCTGCCGAGGACAGTTTTAGCAGCATATACTCGTACAGGTCGCCCTGCATATCAAGGTCGGCAATGTCGTGGGTGTAAAGATCCTCCAGCCCGGTGATGATCTTTTGCAGCACCTGTGGCGTGGGAATCAGGAACATGGCATCGTCCATATACCGCGCAAAGGCGGTGTTGCCCTCATCCGGGCGGGTGGGGTCGTCCTCGATTTCCACCAGCTCACCGTTTGCGTCAAAGTCCGGCAGACGGCCATACTTCATCTTTTTGATGGCCGGGAACACCCGCTGCTGCATGGTCAGGAAAATTTCGCGGGAATCTTTATCCTTGAAGCGGCTCCACCGCATAGACTGCCCTGCCGCGCTGGCCGGGAAGATGTGCTCCATCTTTTCGCCCGCCATGTTCTCAAAATCTTCGGTGGCAAGCTCTTTCTCGTCCAGTGACCGGATGAACATGAGATAGGTCAGCTGTTCAATGACGGTCAGCGGATTGGTGATGCCGCCTGCCCAGATGTCCGTCCAGATTTTGTCTACCTTATTTTTAATGGCTCCTGTTACCATGCGTTCCTCCTGAATGTTTGCCAATCGCAAACGCTTTGTATCTTGGATTTTTGGTGATAATATCACAATTTTATTATAGCAGTGTACGATTGCATTTTCAATGTAGAGTGTTTAGCAGAAGTGCTTTCTTGATCGCAAGGCAAGAAATCAGTGGAACGTTAAAACAGCAATTTGCGATATGCACTTCAACGCTGTTGCTGTTACATGAAGATGTTGAATTGCTATAAAACGGTAAAGTGGATCTGCATTTCACAGACTGTTGCTTCTCGTGCTGCTGTTCCCAAAATAAAGTTGATGATAGCCCAACTGCGCCAGACAACAAAGCTGTCCTCACGTTTCGGCGGCTGAATCAGTGCACAAAATTCTTCCTGCATGTAAACGTCCTTGATGTTTTCTTTTGCCTTTACCATCTTGATTTTGAACAGTGCTATTTCGTCCTGCTCCATGCACCAGTAAAGGAACACTTTCACCGAACGGATATAGTGGTTGACGCTGTTTGCGGTCATTCCGCTATCCGTCAAGTGGATAACATACCGCTTGAATCCTGCCTCATTCACGGCTAACTGTTCATCTGACAGGAACTTCAAAAACCGTGTAATATCTCATACCGATAGCCGTTCAACGTGGCTTCTGCCGTGCCAGAATACTTCTTATCATCCAAAAAATCTTGTTTTAGATTATCAAACCGGACTGCACTTTTCTGAATCTTCTTCATTTTTTCTGTACCTCTGACCTCTAAAATTTTTGAAAAAATCATAGGTACAAGCTCAAAATGTCCGCATAAAACAAAAAAGACGACAAACCGTTTCTTTCAACGATTTGTCGTCCTTTTGGTGCGCTCGAGGGAACTCGAATCCCTGGCCCTCTGATTAAAAGAGAGTAATTCTCAGGATAACTTCGTCTTTATATTCATCAAATTTACCGATAACGCGTTATTTTTCATCTCATTCAGTTACAGACTACTCTGCATTGTTTCTGTGCATTGTCGCATTTTTGTCGCGCATTTTTACAATACTATAAATAGGACTTCATTTATTTCCCAGCTTACAGTTCCTTAGCAGATTTTTCTCGTAGGATATATAATAATTTTCAATTTCGATTGTGCTGTAATTGGACAGATCTCATATGGAAAGATTTCCATTGTCGCACAAAAAGTTACTGGCTCAGATGCTAAATTTCACCGGGCGTGATTTTGAGCCATGGTGTGGGAAATGTAGTCATTTTGTTCGATATAGAACAGTCCTATTCGTTCCGAGTCTCACCAATTACCATTTATATAAGTAAACCGCGTGAACTTGCCAGAGCTATAACTCTACGCTCCGACTGATCCACACGGCTCTAAAATATTTAT
>NZ_JAFREJ010000022.1:0-32802 GCF_017377545.1 Faecalibacterium sp. Marseille-Q4164
CACGCGATAAGTATCTTGCCATTATGAAGCCCTACCTTCTGATGTGGCACAGTAGCAGTTGAAAACGGCTCATGTTACCTATTGCAATTCTGACTATTTGGAAATATACTTGTAAGTATCAAATTATTTCACTTTATGGGAGGAAATTATTATGGCAAGACCCAAGGGAAGCAAGAATAAGGCTCGTACTGTAAAGGCCAGCGTTGATTATGCAGCCGTCGTTGCAGAAAAGACCGCTGAAAAGGAAAAAATCGAATCTGAGGTTGCTACGCTGACTGCAAATCTCGATGATCTGAAAACGCAGATGAAAGCCAAGAAAGCAGAATTGAAAGCCGTCACCAAGGAACTTACCAAAGCCGAAAACAAAAAAGCTGCCGCCGAAGCAAAGGCAATGGAAGAAGCAAAGAAAAGCGAAGCAGAAGATGTGCTGAAGAAGCTGCTTGCCAGCGGTATGTCCGCTGATGAAATTGTTGCCAAACTCCAGTAAATTTTTATGGAAGCCAGCAAGCGAATCTGTCCGAACTGCGGACGTAAAATGAAGCAGCAGTTCATTGGTCTGTTCCACTGCAAATGCGGCACAAGCTGGCGGCGTGATATAGGATTTTTTGAACGTACTCCAGATATGGTGTTCTCACTGGAACGCAAAAAAGTCAGAAACAAAGTCAAGCAGTTACCGACGATACATCATAAGTAGGCAAGACCACCAGCCGTTTTTTCGACTGGTGGCCTTTTTTGTGCTTAATCCTCTGTAATGCCGAGATATTGGTCAATCTCCATGATGCTTTCCCCACTGATCTCAACCAGATCTTCAAAGGGCACTACGGTTTCGCCCACTTGCAAGGTGCGGAACACCGGGTCGATGCGGTCCGCTTTTCCGGTCAGCGTGATGTAGTTGCCCACTGCGGGAATCTCCGGGTGGGCGGTATCCTCTTTGAAATACCGCACCGTGATGGTCATGCCCTTGGTGACCTGCATCAGCCGATCGGACAGATCCGACATTTCTTCCTCAGTCAGAATGCGCTTGGGCACACGCTCGGTACGCTGCTTTTCTGCGGCAAGCTGCTCATCATAACCACGCAAGGCTGCAAAGGGAGAGAAAATCTTTGCCCGGTTCTGTAAAGTCATGCGGGGGTGCTTGTGGAGAGATTCTTCGGTCTGGGGGCGTTCCATCTCTAGGATGTCCCCGTACTTTTGGGCGGTCTCCAGCCCGATTTTGCTATTTTTGTAGTTTTCCATCTGAACCTCCTGCGCTGTGACCACCGATCTGCGCATTGCGTTGGCGCATGGTGGCACCTTCCTCGTAGCTGCTGGCTTTCAGTACGGCATTTTTGCCGTACTTGTTCTTGATGCCAAGCATGGCTTGCTGGAGTTTTTTCTCCTTTTCCAGCTTCTTGGTGTCGGTGAAAAAGTCCACCTGATAGATGCCCTCGTCCGGCGTGACCTTGTTGGCGTTGATAGTAATGCGCCGCACCGTCAGCGCCGGGTCGGTGATGCGCTCAAACAGCTTTGCGCTTTCGTTGATGAGGGTACTGCCCAGATTGGTAGGGGCATCAAACCGGACGGTGCCGTGTGCCGCCTTGGGGATGATTCTGCCGTAGCGGTCGGTCTGGGTCAGACCACGATAGCCGCCCTTGTCCACGTTCTCCCGGTCGTAGCCCACCTCCAAGGTGATGGATTCCGCCACCAGCTTCTTTTCCGTGAGCCGGAACATCAGAATCTCCGCCATCTCCCGGACAATGAGTTTTGCTTTATCATACGGGTAAGGAGTGGATAGTACCTGCCCCTCGCTGATGCTGTTGGTGCTGGGCTTGTAGCTTTTGATCTGCTCCATGCCGCAGGGTTCGTAGCCCCATGCGTGGTCGATGAGAATTTCTGCATCCACGCCGAAAATCTCATACAGACGATCTTCTCCATGAATGGAGAACCGTGCCAAGTCCCCCATGGTGTAGATGCCATGAGCTTCCAGCCGCTTGACGGTTCCGGGACCGGTCATCCAGAAATCCGTCAAGGGTCTGTGGTTCCACAGCAGATACCGATAGGACTGCTCATCCAGTTCCGCAATGCGGACACCATCTTTGTCTGCCGGGATGTGCTTTGCCACAATGTCCATGGCCAGCTTTGCAAGGTAGAGGTTGGTGCCGATGCCTGCCGTTGCGGTGATGCCGGTGTTGTACAGCACCTCCCGCACCATGGTCATGGCAAGTTCATGGGCGCTCATGTGATAATAAGGCAGATAGCCCGTCACATCAATGAAAACCTCGTCGATGGAGTAGGGGTAAATGTCTGCCGGGGACACATATTTGAGGTAGGTCTTGTAGATCTGGGTGGACACATCCAGATACCGCTGCATCCGGGGCGGCGCAACAATATAGCTCAGCCCCAGCGCCGGGTCTGCGTTCAGGGCGGTGGCATCGAAAGAGGTGCTGGCAAAGTGGTACTTGCCGTCCTCTCCCCGGACTGCCTTATTCTGCCGGATGGCAGTCTGCAGCCGCTGGGTGTTGACATCCCGGACACGCTGGACGGCTTCAAACAGCCGCGCTCTGCCGGGTATCTTGTAGGCTTTTAAGGAGGGCGACACCGCAAGGCAAATGGTCTTTTCGGTGCGGGAGGCGTCCGCCACCACCAGATTGGTGGTCAGGGGGTCGAGATGGCGGTCTACGCACTCCACCGAGGCATAGAAACTTTTCAGGTCGATTGCCAGATAGGTGCGCTGTGCTGCCATACTTCAGGCCTCCTTTGCAAAAGTTACAACTATTTATCTTATTATAATAAATCTTTACGCTGTTTTCAAGAGAAAGCACAACAATTGTTAGCGATGCAAAAAAATACAGCTATATTTCAGTGTGAAGCCTGAATATAGCTGTATTTTTTTCTTTATGGATGATTTAATTGTTCTCCTCAAAGTTCTCGACATGCTCCATGACCTTTTTGAAAACTTCGGGGCTGTACTGTGGAGTTTTACAAGGCAGATCTTGATCTCCAGCTTCAACTGATTGCGGACGTTCTGATTGTTCAGCCAGTCAGCAAACGAAGATTTGGTGTCGATAATCTCTTTGACCTTTTGCGCCAGAGTCTTGCACTTGTCGTTGATGACAGCACCATCAACCTCTTTATCGGTTCCGTATTCAAAATCATACCGGTCCCGCAGGGCAAGGAGAATAAAGATAAAGAAAGGAAATTTTTTGTTTAACTATTCTCACTATTATTTGATTTAGTGATTTTTTTCTTCTTTGGAGAAACCAGTTTGTGACCGGGATAAATGGACATGCCCATACAAAGCAATGAGGAATAGGCAAAGTATTTATGCGCAGTCATAGATTTTTTGATTCCAGAATAAATGCATCCCAACATACAGAAAAGTGCGCCTAAGGCCCAGTATTTATGTGATTTCATGGTTTGATGCCTCCTTTGATTTAACTGATTCAATTATATCGTTTTTTTACGAAAATGCAAGCATTACCGGGAACGCTTTCATGTGGATGCTGTGACTGCCGCTACGGTCATGATCGGTGGGCATTACGAACAAGGCTCACATGTAGCATTCGACTCCGAATATCAGCCGGCACACATATGAGGACGGAAAATGTAGCAGCTTTAAAAAAATTGCTTTTTTCTGCTCAAAGTGCTACAATCGGAATATACCGAATACAAAGGGAGGAAAGCTCCCATGCCAAGACCGCCACGGTGCCGTCGAATTTGTGGCGTACCACAGGTCGATACATTCTGTCCCAACGGGTGCGGGAATACCGAGCCGATCCTGCTGACGCTGGACGAATACGAGGTCATTCGGCTGGTTGACTTGGAGCAGCAAACCCACGAGCAGTGTGCCGCTCAAATGGACATTTCCCGCTCTACCGTGCAGGAGATTTACGAAAGCGCACGGAGCAAGATCGCAGCGTATCTTGTCCACGGGAAACCACTGCACATCACCGGGGGAAACTACCGCATCTGCGGAGGACAGGAGACAGCTCACTGCGGCCGTTGCTGCCGGATGCAGAGAGCCAACATGGAAAATTCAGGCAAACTTTCAAAGGAGATTCCATTATGAAAATTGCAGTTGCCTATGAAAACGGTCAAATCTTTCAGCATTTCGGTCACACCGAGCAGTTCAAGCTTTATGAAGCTGTGGACGGCAAAATCACTCATGCGAAAGTCGTTGACACCAACGGCAATGGTCACGGCGCACTGGCAGGCTTCCTAATGCAGCACGGTGTGGACACTTTGGTTTGCGGAGGCATCGGCGGCGGTGCGCAGGCAGCACTCGCCGAAGCGGGCATCAAGCTCTACGGCGGTGTCAGCGGGGACGCTGACGCGGCGGTGAGCGCATTGCTCAACGGAAGTTTGGGCTACGATCCCAATGTTCACTGTGACCACCATGACCATGAGCACGGCGAGGCTGGTCACTCCTGCGGTGACCACGGCTGCGGCAAGCATAGCTGCCATTGATATGGAACGCACACTGACACAACTTCCGTTCTGGTCATCCTTGACCGAACGCGAAATGGACACACTACGCCGAAGTGCCTTTGTCCGTCATTATAAAAAGGGTGCGTTCGTTCACAGCAGCGACAATGAATGTCTCGGAATGCTGTTTATTCTTTCCGGCGAGATTCGCACCTATCTTCTCTCTGATGAGGGGCGGGAGGTAACGCTGTTCCGCCTGTATCCGGGCGAACTATGCGTGCTTTCCGCCTCCTGCGTGATCAGTCAGATCACCTTTGATACGCAAATGACTGCCGGAATGGATACGGACGTTCTGATTATCCCTGCAAATGTCATTGCTGCACTCAAGGAGAAAAATCTCCATGTCCGCTGTTTTCTCTATGAACTGGCAACGAAACGGTTTTCTGATGTGATGTGGGCGATGCAGCAGATCATGTTCAAGGGGCTGGATCAGCGGCTGGCAGAATTTCTCTTTGCCGAAGCTGAACGTACCGGCTCCGACACGATACGTATGACCCATGAGCAGATCGCCCAGCACATCAGCTCGGCACGGGAGGCAGTGGCACGGATGCTCAAAAGCTTCTCGGAGGACGGACTGGTGGAGCTGAAGCGTGGTGCAATCACGCTGCGGGATAAGAACAGACTAAATCGTCTAAAATAAAAAGGAATGTGACTTCGTCACGGAATAAAATCATAGATTTGCTACAATAAAAGCAGAAAAGCAGGAAGGAGTATCCACCATGAAAGAAACGAAATACGCAGGAACTCAAACCGAAAAAAACCTGATGGCTGCCTTTGCCGGTGAGTCCGAGGCACGCAACAAGTACACCTATTTTGCATCCAAGGCCAAGAAGGAAGGCTTTGAGCAGATCGCGGCACTATTCCTCAAAACCGCTGATAATGAGAAGGAACACGCCAAGCTGTGGTTCAAAGAACTGAACGGCATTGGCGACACCGCAGAAAACCTTCTCTCCGCCGCTGAGGGTGAGAACTACGAGTGGACGGATATGTACGATGGCTTTGCCAAAACTGCCGATGAGGAAGGCTTTCATGAGCTGGCCCAGCGTTTCCGCCTGGTAGCCGCCATTGAAAAGCACCATGAGGAGCGCTACCGTGCCCTGTTGCACAATGTGGAGATGGCAGAGGTCTTTGCCAAGAGTGAGGTCAAGGTATGGGAGTGCCGCAACTGCGGTCACATTGTGATCGGTGAGAAAGCTCCGGAGGTTTGCCCTGCTTGCAATCATCCCCAGAGCTATTTTGAAATTCACGCAGAAAACTATTAAAGGAAAACTATTAAAGAAAGAAAAGGAGAATTATCATGGAGCAGAAGTTTTACATTTGCAAGCATTGTGGCAACATCATTGCCAGAGTTAAGGACGCAGGCGTCCCTGTCGTCTGCTGCGGCGAGCCGATGAGCGAGATCGTCCCCGGCACCACTGACGCCGCCGTGGAGAAGCACGTTCCTGTCTGGACGGTGGAAAACGGCATCGTCCATGTCAAGGTCGGCTCCGTAGAGCACCCCATGCTGCCGGAGCACTACATCGAATGGGTATCTCTCCAGACCAAGCAGGGCAATCAGCGTAAGGAACTGCATCCCGGCGAAAAGCCGGAGGTCTGCTTCGCTCTCTGCGAGGGCGATGAGGTCGAGGCGGTCTACGCCTACTGCAACCTCCACAGTCTGTGGAAAGCGTAATTCACCTTCTTAAAATCCGGTGCTCAAAAAGCACCGGATTTTTTTATCAATGTAACCTCGTCACAGAAAAAGACTTTGTCCTGCGGTATGATAAAGCCACAATCAAGAAAGAGCTGGCGAACATGAAAATCAAGCTCAATCCCGATCAGGAGATTGTCAGCACCATCAGAAAAGGACTCAAGCGCGCCGGCGGGTACTGCCCCTGCCGCAGGGAGCGCACAGAGGCAACCAAATGTATGTGCCAGGAGTTCAAGAATCCAATTGCAGATCCGGGCTTCGAGGGGTCTGCCACTGTATGCTCTATTACAAATCCTTGCAGGATTAAGGGAGGAAAGCTATGCTGTCAAAGAAACTGGCTGCCATAGATAAGACGCGGTGTGTCGCCTGCGGTGTGTGTGAAAATACCTGTCCACTGGGGGCCGTCAAGGTGCGCTGCGGCTGCTACGCCGCCGTGGAGGCGGAACGCTGCGTAGGCTGCGGCAAGTGCGCAAAGCTCTGTCCCGTCGGCTGCATTGAGGTGAAAGTGAGGGCTGACGCATGAAAGCAAAGCATTGGTACGATTACCTGTGGGTATATGCCATCATCTATTTTGCACTGGGCTTTTTCAATATCCTGTTCGCGTGGCTGGGTATGATCGATTTTTTTCTGCCGCTGCTTTTAGCCATCTTTGGCGGGAACAAATTCTTTTGCAACCACCTCTGCGGACGGGGTCAACTGTTCAGCAAGCTGGGGACAGATCTTAAATGCTCCCGCTGCAAGCCCACGCCCCGCTGGATGTCCTCCAAGTGGTTCCGTTATGGCTTTTTGCTCTTTTTCCTGACGATGTTCGGCAACATGGTGTTCCAGACCTATCTGGTCGCTGCGGGTGCTGCGTCCCTGCGGGAGGCCATTAAGCTGTTCTGGACATTCCGTGTGCCGTGGAGCTGGACTTATACAGCCGGTACGGTCACTGACTGGGTGGCGCAGTTCAGCTTTGGCTTTTATGGCCTCATGCTGACCTCTCTGCTGCTGGGTCTGATCGTTATGGTGCTCTACAAGCCCCGCACATGGTGTGCGTTTTGTCCGATGGGAACCATGACGCAGGGCATTTGCAAGCTGAAAAACAAAGAATAAACAAAGATAACAGAACGGAGCCTTTCTCATGGCTGAACTGAAAATTACTGCTGCGAATTTTGAAAATGAGGTACTGCATTCCGACAAGCCCGTCCTGCTGGATTTCTATGCGGACTGGTGCGGACCGTGCAAAATGCTCTATCCCGTACTGCATGAGCTTGCCGAAGAAAAAAGCGGTGCGCTCAAGGTGGGCAAGGTCAATGTGGACGAGCAGATGGAGCTGGCGATGCGTTTTCAGGTATCCAGCATCCCGATGCTGGTCGTATTCAAGGATGGAAAGGCCATTACCAAATCGGTCGGCTATCGGCCTAAGTCGGAGATTGCCGCAATGGTGGAGGGCGCAAGATGAAAGTTGTGATCGTAGGCGGTGTGGCGGGCGGTGCTTCTGCCGCTGCCCGCATCCGCCGTTTGGATGAACACGCCCAGATCATCATGATCGAGCGCAGCGGCTATGTGTCCTATGCCAACTGCGGTCTGCCGTATTATGTGGGCGGTGTGATCAAGGAGCAAGAAGAACTGACACTGCAAACTCCGGAGAGCTTCTGGGACCGCTTTCGCATTGATGTGCGGGTACGGCAGGAAGTAACTGCGATCGATCCCACAGAGAAAACCGTCACCGTTCACGCATTGGATAGTGGAAAGGTCTACACGGAAACCTATGACAAACTGCTCCTCGCACCCGGCGCAAAGCCGACGGTTCCTGCGCTTTCCGGCGTCAGCAGTGAGCGTGTTTTCACGCTGCGCACCGTGGAGGATACCCTCCGCATTAGGCACTTTGTAGAGGATCAGAAGCCGAAAACCGCTGTTTTGGCTGGCGGCGGCTTTATCGGTCTGGAAATGGCGGAAAACCTTACAGAAATGGGCGTTTCTGTCACCATCGTTCAGCGACCCAATCAGCTATTAGCACCACTGGATGCGGACATGGCGAGCTTTGTCCATGCGGAAATGCGCAGACACGGCGTGACTCTGCGGTTGGGTGAAACCGTCACCGGATTCCGGCAGGACGGAGATTCCGTGCTGACGCTGCTGGAGGGTAGTGAGCCGCTGCATTCGGATATGGTTTTGCTGGCCATCGGTGTTACCCCAGATACGCATTTAGCAAAAGATGTCGGTCTTGAGCTTGGTATTCGTGGCAGCATCGCTGTCAACGAACGGATGGAAACCTCCGTGCCGGACATCTATGCTGTGGGCGATGCCGTAGAGGTCGCCCATTTTGTAACCGGGCAGAAAGCGTTGATTTCGCTGGCGGGACCCGCCAACAAGCAGGGACGCATTGCCGCTGACAATATCTGTGGCGGCAATAGCCACTTTCACGGCTCTCAGGGCTCGTCTGTTCTGAAACTGTTTGGCTTGACAGCGGCCTCCACGGGTATCAATGAAAAGGCAGCGCAGGCAGCAGGAATCGCTTACGACAAAGTCGTACTTTTCCCGGCATCCCACGCTGCCTATTATCCCGGCGCACGGTCAATGGCAATGAAAGTACTGTATGAAAAAGAAAGCCTGCGGCTGCTCGGTGCGCAGATCGTTGGCGGCGAGGGCGTGGACAAGCGTATTGATGTACTGGCAACGGCCATTCGCGCAAAAATGAAAGCTTTGGAACTGACGGAACTTGACCTTTCCTATGCGCCGCCCTATTCCTCTGCCAAGGATCCGGTCAATATGGCCGGTTTTATGATCGAGGATTTGGAGAGCGGGAAAGTGCAGCAGTTCCATTGGAATGATGTTGAGGACTTGCCCTGCGATGGCAGTGCGACGCTGCTGGACGTCCGTACGGAAGGCGAATATCGGCGTGGGCACTTGAATGGATTCCGCAATATTCCACTGGACGATCTGCGGGAGCACTTGGACGAGTTAGAGCGGGACAAGCCTGTCTATGTGAATTGCCAGACTGGGCTTCGCAGTTATCTGGCCTGTCGGCTTTTGACGCAGTATGGTTTCAGCTGTTCCCATCTCTCCGGCGGATACAGTTTTTATCAGGTCGTAACACAAGAGCAGCAGACAGCGCGGAGCGCCTATCCCTGCGGAATGGAGAAACTATGAGTGAAAATTTATTTGGCTTGACGGTTGCGGCAGATAAAGGCTTAGATGATCTGCAGTGCCAGCGCCTTTTAAGCGAAAATCGCAGGTATCAGGAAGTCATGCTGCAATACCGATGTGCGCTGAAAGCACTGGAAAGCAGGTTGGAAATTCTAAACGAAGAGTTTTCATTGCAGCATGATCGCAATCCGATAGAAAGTATGAAAAGTCGCTTGAAGTCGCCGTCCAGCATTATGAATAAGATGCAGAAGCGCGGACTTTCTCTGGATTTTCCGACCATGCAGGCAAATATCATGGATATTGCCGGTGTGCGGGTGATCTGCTCTTTCGAGGAGGATGTGTTCTTTTTGGCAAAGTGCTTAAAAGATCAGTCTGACATTGAAATCATCACGGAGAAAGATTATATTTCACACCCTAAGCCAAATGGCTATCGCAGTCTGCACCTGACGATCCGGCTGCCGGTATTCTTTGCGGAAAAAGAGATCCATGTGCCAGTGGAGATACAACTCCGTACAATCGCCATGGACTTCTGGGCAAGCCTTGAGCATACCATCCGCTATAAGAAAAATCTGCCGATAAATGCTGAAATCGAAACTGAACTGAAAGAGTGCGCCGATTCCAGCAGAGAGTGGGATGGTAAAATGGAGCATCTACTGCACATCCTAACTTAATATGCACTGAATAAAAGAAAAAGCCTTATATTTCAATCCATAGAGGCCAATCTGTGGTATAATTGGAGCAAGAGAACTGGCAAAAATCCAGCAAAAACCTTGTATCTGGAGGGCAGCTATGTATCGTTACAGCAATGGCCAGATCAGCTTGGCGGATTAATCGAGTATCTAATGCAGCAGGAGACCATCCTCCGGAAATGTGAGGCAGTGCTGGATCTATCGTCCGTGTATGAGAAAATGGTGCAGTTGTGCAGCAAAGAAGATAGTCGTCCGCCCCTCGCCCCAGCGTTCATCGTAAAGTACCTGCTGGTGAGTTTCCTGTACAGCAAACCATCGAACCGGCAGATCGGGCAGCGCACCCCTTCACCTCAAAGCTAACGAAGCTGATGAACTGCACGCTGCCACCAGCCTTCAGTACCTCCATCACAACTGCGACGTGGACGTTCAGTGCCGCCTCCCTGTCCTTTCTTCGTCAGGCCAGGCTTTTTTCGCAATAGTGGCAACGAATTCGTTCTTGCTGTTTTTCGTTTGAAAAGAGCCTTATGACCTGGGCGCTCTCCGGTCGTGGGTGGCGTAGTAGGCTCGCTTATTTTCGTACATGCAATAGTCGGCCTTGTCCAGCAGCGTTTGCATGACGCAGCCTTCATAATCGGCGGAGATCGCCCAACCGTAGGCGTAGATGAGAGGAAGCTGATTGCCGTCACGGTTTGCAGCGCCGGCTTCCCTGCGCAGACTGTCCAGTATGCCCTCCACCTCCTGCCGGTCCGTATGGTAAATGACCGCCATAAATTCGTCGCCGCCGTATCTGCCCACGAAATGCTTTTCCGGGATCACCCGGCGTAAAAGCCGGGCAAAGCTCAGGATCAGTTGGTCACCCGCCGAATGACCCATCGTATCGTTGACGGTTTTCAGATTGTTCAGGTCAAATATGACGCAGGCCGTAGGCTCCCGGAGAATTTCCCTGTTGTTGAGAAGCTCCTCGCAGGAGCCTTTGTTGGGCAGGCCGGTAGGGATGTCGATGTATGCCTTCTGCTCCAGCAGTTGGTTTTTCCGGGCCATTTTCAGTGCCATGGCGGTCTGGAGCATGATCAGGATCACCAGGCACAGCATATCCAGTGCCGAGAGGATCTCAATAGTGCGGATCTTCATGGCGATCTTTTCTGAATAGTGTTCCGCGGCAGACACCGTTTCGTCCGCCATTTCAAAATAGGTCTCGCTCATGGCAACGATTTGGGTGTTCTCATATCCACGCTGTCTGGCCGCCGCGACCTCCGCCTTGAGCCGCTCCCAGTAGGCACGCTGGATGTCCAGCCTTTCCTGATAGGCCGCGTCCTTGAGCTTTACCAATTCGTAGTGCCCATCCCCGGATGTCAGATCGCTTAAAATATCGTCTAAATACGCGATCAACTCATCGTTTCGGGTGCCTGTGATCTCCAGCTTTACCGCCCGCTGCGTGTCTCCGCGCACCAGCCCGGCATAATTGATGACGCGGGCCGTGCCCTTCAGGTTGCCGATCTCGACCATCATCAGAGCGACAAGGATCACCAAAATCAGCACAAGGCAGCTTTGCAGGATGCTGATGAGATTTTTGCGATCTATTTTTACATTTCCTTTTATCATAACGACCTCGATCACGGAACGACCATGATATTCTTTATTGCGAATCAGTCTTGATGAATACTTTACTCTGTAACGCACATCATGTCAATAACAATGGAAATTTTTCTACGGTCTCCCAAGAATGATCGGCATGAATAAAATGAAAAGCACGCACTTTATTGCTTGTTTCGGTTGGATGGCTTAGGCTTGCCAGGGATCGCCTCATCCGCCTTGGATGGACGATCCCTGCGAGCCCCAACCAATTCCTCCGCTTTCTGGTTTTCAGGCATAGTCTTTTCTGCTTTTGGCGGACTGCCACGGCACAGCTTTTTCGGCTTCTATAATTGTAAGGAACATGGCTTTTCGCTGAATTGAAAGCGAAGCTGACCCGGTCTGGGGCGGTCTGTAATAAAGCGATATTTTTTTGAAACTATCTTGACAAATTTTATCAAGATTGATATTATGGTATTAACAAGCAAGCGAAAAGAGGATGTGGAGCATGATCATCACCAAAGAGACGGACTACGCGCTGCGCATTTTGCGGGTGCTGCTGGACGGGAAGAAGCATTCGGTGGCCGAGATGTCGGAAACGGAATTGATCCCCAATCAATTTGCCTACCAGATTCTGCGCAAGCTCTCCGCCGGCAATTTGGTGCGGGTGAGCCGCGGCGCTCTCGGCGGCTGCGCGCTGTCCTGCGATCTGGACGCGACCTCCCTCTACGATCTCATGGGGGTCGTGGGGGAGCGGGGCATCCTGTGCGCCTGCATGGAGCCGGGATATGAATGCCACTGGCAGGACAAGCATGGGCGGTGCGCCATCCACTGTCAGCTGGCGGCCTTGCAGCAAAAGCAGGACGAGGCGTTCCGTGCCGTGAGCCTGCGCAGGCTGCTGACCGGCGGATCCGATCCCCAAGATACAAGCAAGCTGTAAAATTTTAAAAGGAGGTACCCCTATGCTGTTTCAAACCACGTCGGCGCACGAAGAGCTGCGCGCGAAGATCCGGAGTTTTGCGGAGGAGGAGATCAAGCCCCTCGCATTTTTAATGGATCAGAACAACGAGTTTCCCGATGAGGCTGTCAAGAAGCTGGGTAAGCTGGGCTGGATGGGCATTCCCTACCCCAAGGAGTACGGCGGTGCCGGTCTTGATGCTCTGAGCTACGCCATCGCGGTGGAGGAGCTGGCCCGTGTGGACGGCGGCACGGGCGTAATCCTCTCCGCCCACGTCTCCCTCGGCTCATGGCCCATTTTCGCCTATGGCACCGAGGAGCAGAAGAAGAAATATCTGGTTCCGCTGGCCAAGGGCGAGAAGATCGGTGCCTTCGGCCTTACGGAGACCAACGCTGGATCCGACGCCGGCGGCACGGAGACCACGGCGCTGGATAAGGGGGACTACTACCTCCTCAACGGCGGCAAGATCTTCATTACCAACGCCCCTAAGGCGGACACCTATGTGGTTTTCGCCGTCACCACGCCGGACGTCGGCACCCGGGGCATCTCCGCTTTCATCGTGGAGAAGGGCTGGAAGGGCTTTGAGTTCGGCGACCACTATGACAAGATGGGTATTCGCTCCTCTTCCACGGCGGAGCTGATCTTCAACAACGTGAAGGTTCCCAAGGAAAACCTATTGGGCAAGGAGGGCGAGGGCTTCAAGATTGCCATGTCCACGCTGGACGGCGGACGCATCGGCATCGCCGCGCAGGCGCTGGGCATCGCCCAGGGCGCGTTTGAGCACGCGTTGAGCTATTCCAAGGAGCGCGTCCAGTTCGGCAAGCCCATCGCGGCCCAGCAGAGCATCGCCTTCAAGCTGGCGGATATGGCAACCAAGCTGCGCTGCGCCCGGTTCCTCATCTACTCCGCGGCGGAGCTGAAGGAGCAGCACGCGCCTTACGGCATGGAGTCCGCCATGGCGAAGATGTACGCCTCGGACATCGCGCTGGAGGTCACCAACGATGCCTTGCAGATCCACGGCGGCAGCGGCTACCTCAAGGGCATGGAGGTGGAACGGGCCTACCGCGACGCCAAGATCACCACCCTCTACGAGGGCACTAACGAGATCCAGCGGGTGGTCATCGCCTCTCATCTGTTGGGCAGGCTGGGCAAGAGCTCCGGCGGCGAGAGCCGTTCGGCGGCCAAGAAACCCGCGCCCATCACCGGCATTCGCAAAAAGACCATCTTCCGGGAGGGGGATGCTGCCCAGCAGGTGGCCGACCTTGTGGCGGCGCTGAAGAAGGATGGTCACGACTTCTCCGTGGGCATCCCTATGGATACGCCCATCCCGCAGGCGGAGCGGGTGGTCTCCGCGGGCAAGGGCATCGGGGAGAAAAAGAACATGAAACTGGTAGAGTCGCTGGCCAAGGCCGCCGGCGCGGCCATCGGTTCTTCCCGCCCTGTGGCGGAGACTCTCAAATATCTGCCGCTGAACCGCTATGTGGGTATGTCCGGTCAGAAGTTCACCGGCAATCTGTACATCGCCTGCGGCATCTCCGGCGCATCCCAGCACCTTAAGGGCATCAAGGACGCCTCCACCATCGTGGCCATCAATAAGAACGGTAACGCGCCTATCTTCAAGAACTGCGACTACGGCATCGTGGGCGATGTGGAGGAGATCCTGCCCCTGCTCACTGCCGCGCTGGATAGCGGCGAAAAGCTGCCCGCGCCGCCCATGGTAAAGATGAAGCGGCCCACGCCGCCAAAGCCCGCCCCCATCGGCGACCGCTACGTCTGCAGCGGCTGCGGCTACGAGTATGTGCCGGAGTTGGGCGACGAGGATGGCGAGATCGCGCCCGGTACGCTCTTTGAGCAGCTTCCCGCCGAGTGGGTGTGTCCCGAGTGCGCGGAGACGAAGGATCAATTTGTAAAGGCTTGAGGCCGTGAAGGAGGCAAGATAAGATGTATTGCGTGCGTAAAGTAACGAACGACCTCTACTGGGTGGGCGCCAACGACCATCGCCTGGCCCTGTTTGAAAACTGCTTTCCCATTCCCCGGGGCGTAAGCTACAACGCCTACTGCCTGCTGGATGAAAAGACGGTGCTCTTTGACACGGTGGACTGGTCTGCCTGCCGCCAGCTTTTGGAAAATCTGGCGTATGTGCTGGATGGCCGCGAGCTGGACTACCTGCTGGTCAACCATCTGGAGCCGGATCACGCCGCCTGCATCGAGGAGATTCTGCTGCGCCATCCTAAGGTGAAATTGATCTCCAACGAGAAGGCATTCATGCTCATGCGGCAGTTCGGCTTCCATGTGGACGGACATGAGTGCATCGAGGTGAAGGAGGGCGACACCTTCTCCTTCGGCAAGCACACCGTCACCTTTGTGGGCGCGCCTATGGTTCACTGGCCGGAGGCCATGGTGACCCTCGACGTCACCGACGGCGTCCTCTTTTCCGCCGACGCCTTCGGCACCTTCGGCGCGCTGGACGGCAAGCTGTTCGCCGACGAGGTGGACTTCGAGCGGGACTGGCTGGACGACGCCCGCCGTTACCTCACCAACATCGTGGGCAAGTACGGCCCCCACATCCAGCTCCTGCTGAAAAAGGTCGGCGGCGTTTTGGATCAGATCAAGTACATCTGCCCGCTCCACGGCCCCGTGTGGCGCAAGGATCTGGGCTGGTTCATTGAAAAGTACGACACATGGAGCCGCTATGCCCCTGAGACCCAGGGCGTGCTCATCGTCTACGCCTCTATGTACGGCAACACGGAGAACGCGGCGCAGGCGCTGGCGACGTCGCTCTGCGATAAGGGCATGAGCAAGGTGGCGATGTACGATGTGTCCTCCACTCATGTCTCCCAGCTGATCTCCGAGGCGTTTAAGTACAGTCACATTGTCCTGGCCTCTGTGACCTACAACCTCGGCATCTACCCCGCCATGCATGACTTCCTCATGGATATGAAGGCACTGAATCTGCAAAACCGCACCTTTGCCATCATTGAAAACGGCTCATGGGCGGTGAAGTCCGGTGACCTCATGCAGAAATTCGTCAACAATGAGCTTAAGAACATGACGGTGCTCAACGAGCGGCTCAGCCTCGCCTCGTCCATGGGCACGGACAAGCGCACTGAGCTGGAAGCACTGGCGGACGCCATTCTGGAATCTATGAAGTAACTGGCAGGAAAGCCAAAACCAAGACAACAAACAGCCCCGCCGCGTCGGCTGCAAAAAAACCGGCTTTCAAAAACAGAGCGGGCAAGCGTGATACTGCGCTTGCCCGCTCTTTGCCCAAAAGGACATGAGAAGTGACCGGAGAAGATGAGAGGATCGAAATGGAGATCAGAAAACGAAACGGGGAGTCTGTTCCCTTTCAACAGGAGAAAATTTTCAACGCCATGAAAAAGGCGTTTGACGGACAGGGCAAGGAGATCGGGAGCAGAGAAATGGATGAGATCCTCGCCACCGTTCTCAACAATCTCTCCGTCACAGTGCCGCTCACCGTAGAACGTGTGCAGGACGAGGTGGAGCGAACGCTCATGGAGCGCGGACACTATGAGGTGGCCAAGGCGTACATCCTCTACCGCGAAAAGCGGTCTGCGCTGCGCCGTGTCCGGCATACCATCGCGCGGACGGTGGGGGATGACTCGCTTGACGAGGTGCTGCGCCGCATCCAGATGGATTTTACCGAGGAAGTCTACTCCCTCGCGGCGCTTCAAATGAAGTTTGAGAGCTTCTGTCGCCTGGGCATGACGGAGGATGAGCGGGCTGAGGCACTGACCAAGGCGGCGGTAGAGCTGACTACGGCAGAGGCACCCAAGTGGGAGTTCATCGCGGCACGGCTTCTGAACCACTCCTTTCGCTGTCGCAACGCACAGGAATGGGAGGGGCGCGGCGTCGGCGACCTCTATGGCAAGCTTCGCTATCTGACGGATAAGGGACTCTACGGTGACTATATCCTTGCCCACTATACCCACGAGGAGATTGCCATGGCGGAGGACTTTCTCTGCCCGGAACGGGACGAGCTATTCACCTACTCCGGCCTTGACCTGCTGCTCAAACGCTATGTGATCCAGTCACGCAGCCGCGTGCCGCTGGAAACACCGCAAGAGATGTTTTTGGGTATCGCGCTGCATCTTGCTATGAACGAAGGCTCTGACCGCATGGGGTGGGTAAAACGCTTTTACGATATGCTCAGCCGTATGGAGGTCACGATGGCGACACCTACCATGTCCAACGCACGAAAGCCCTACCATCAGCTTTCAAGCTGCTTTGTGGACACTGTGCCGGACAGTCTGGACGGCATCTACCGCTCGCTGGACAACTTCGCAAAGGTCTCTAAATTCGGCGGTGGAATGGGGATGTACTTCGGTAAGGTGCGCGCTGCAGGCAGCACCATCCGCGGCTTTCAAGGGGCGGCGGGCGGTGTTATCCGCTGGATCCGGCTGGTCAACGACACCGCCGTGGCGGTGGATCAGTTGGGGATGCGGCAGGGCGCTGTGGCGGTTTACTTAGACGCATGGCACCGGGATCTGCCGGAATTCCTTCAACTTCGCACTAACAACGGCGACGACCGCATGAAGGCACATGATGTGTTTCCCGCCGTGTGCTATCCGGATCTCTTCTGGCGGCTAGCGGAGGAGAACATAGACGCGCCGTGGCATCTCATGTGTCCGCATGAGATCCTCACGGTCAAGGGCTACGCACTGGAGGATTACTGGGGTACAGAATGGGAGAAGCGGTATCTGGACTGCGTCAATGACCCGCGCATCGAAAAGCGCAGCGTCACCGTCAAGGACATCGTGCGGCTGGTGCTTCGCTCGGCAGTGGAGACCGGCACGCCCTTCGCTTTCAATCGAGACAGTGTAAATCATATGAACCCAAACGGCCACACGGGAATGATCTATTGCTCCAATCTCTGTACGGAGATCGCGCAGAACATGGCACCCATCGAGCACATCAGCACTGAGGTGCACACGGAGAACGGCGACACAATTGTGGTGACGGCCACACGCCCAGGTGAGTTTGTGGTCTGCAACCTGGCGAGTCTGTCTCTCGGTAATCTGCCGGTGGAGGATGAGGCCTATATGGAACGCACGGTGGAAACGGCCATCCGCGCACTGGATAATGTGATCGACCTCAACTTCTACCCGTTGGAATACGCGCGGCTTACCAATCAGAAGTACCGCAGCATCGGCCTGGGCGTCAGCGGCTACCACCACATGCTGGCAAAGCGCGGCATCCACTGGGAGAGCGATAAGCACCTTGCCTTCACCGACGCAGTGTTCGAGCTCATCAACTACGCCGCCGTCAAGGCGGACACAGCACTGGCACGGGAAAAGGGTCGTTACGCGCTCTTTGAGGGCAGCGACTGGCAGACGGGCGCGTATTTTGAAAAGCGGGGTTATACCTCCGAAAAGTGGCGGGCGCTTGCGAAAACGGTGGCGGTGCAGGGAATGCGCAACGCCTATCTGCTGGCGGTCGCACCGACCTCCAGCACATCTATCCTCTCCGGCACGTCGGCGGGCATAGATCCAATTATGAAGAAATTCTTTTTAGAGGAAAAAAAGGGCAGCATGCTGCCCCGCGTTGCTCCGGAGCTTTCTATGGACACATGGTGGTACTATAAGGCAGCGCATCTGATCGACCAAAGCTGGTCGGTACGCGCCGCGGGCCTTCGCCAGAGACATATTGACCAGGCGCAGAGCATGAATCTCTATATCACCAACGACTATTCCATGCGTCAGGTGCTCAGACTGTATTTGGAGGCGTGGAGGGCCGGCGTCAAGACCATTTACTATGTCCGCAGCAAGGCCCTTGAGGTCGAGACCTGCGAAAGCTGCTCGTCATAAGGAGGATAGCATGACGGAACTGAAGAAAAAGCCCCTCTTTAACCCGGAGGGCGAACCTGATGTGCGCCTGCGGCGCATGATCGGCGGCAATACCACCAACCTCAATGACTTCAACAATATGAAGTACGCTTGGGTCAGCGACTGGTACCGGCAGGCCATGAACAACTTTTGGATTCCTGAGGAGATCAATCTCTCGCAGGATGTGAAGGACTATCCCCGCCTGCTGTCAGCCGAGCGCAGCGCCTACGATAAAATTCTGAGTTTTCTTGTCTTTTTGGATTCCATTCAGACAGCGAACCTGCCTAATATCGGCGCCTACATTACCGCCAACGAGGTCAATCTCTGCCTGTCCATTCAGGCGTTTCAGGAGTGTGTCCACTCACAGAGCTACAGCTATATGCTCGACACCATCTGTTCCCCCGTGGAGCGCAATGACATCCTCTACCAATGGAAAACGGACGAGCATCTGCTGCGCCGCAACACCTTCATTGGGGACTGCTACAACGAGTTTCAGGAGCGGAAGGACGCTCCCACGCTGCTGCGCGTGATGATGGCAAACTATATTTTGGAGGGCATCTATTTTTACAGCGGCTTTATGTTCTTCTACAATCTCTCCCGAAACGGGAAGATGCCCGGCTCGGCGCAGGAGATTCGCTACATAAACCGCGATGAGAACACGCACTTGTGGCTGTTCCGCAATATCATCACGGAGCTGCAAAAGGAGCAGCCGGAGTTGTTCACCGCCGAGAGCGTACAAGCGCTGCGCGAGATGATGCGTGAGGGCGTGGAGCAGGAGATCGCATGGGGGCATTATGTAATCGGCGACGACATCCCGGGGCTGAACCGGCAGATGATCAGCGATTACATCCGCTATCTCGGCAACCTCCGCTGGACGAGCCTTGGCTATCCCGCATTGTATCCAGGCTTTGAGAGCGAACCGGAGAGCATGGAATGGGTCAGCCAGTACGCCGACGCCAACATGGTCAAGACCGATTTCTTTGAGGCACGCAGTACCGCCTACGCCAAGAGCACCGCACTGATAGACGATTTATAAGAAAACCAAAGACATCAGAATAGGAGATATTACTATGAATTACAGCGCTATGATTCAAAATCGCAAATCCGTTCGCGCATTCCGCGAAAAGGAAGTTCCGAGCGAGGCTATCGGCCAGCTCCGATCCTACTATGAAAAGACCTGCCCCCGTCTTGTCCCGGAGATTGCAACGGAGTTGATCGTCTTGGACAAGGATGCACAGCCGGCGCTGGAGAGCTCAGCGGGCTATAATCAATTTCTCATCGGAGCACCGCACTACCTGCTCCTTATGTCTGCCCCGCATTCCTATGCGGCCATCAACGCCGGCTACATGATGGAAGATCTCGTCCTCAAGCTGACTGAGTTGGACATTGACACCTGCTGGATGACCTTCACCGACAGCGACAAAATCAAAAAGGCACTGTCTCTCGCCACCCCGTTAGAGGTGGCGGCAATCGTTGCCTTTGGCTACGGGGAAAAGACCGCAAAAAAACTGCGGCTGAATATCCTAAGTATGTCTCAGATCGATGTGCGGGCCGAGCAGCAGTACTACGCGCCCAAAAAGGGCGTGCACGATTTGGTTCACATGGGGAGCTGGAGCAACAAGTCTGGGCTTGACGAGATGATGGACTTCTACGACGATATGCTCTGGCAGTCCTTCTACGCCGCTTCGCTCTCCCCCAGCTATCTCAACCGTCAGCCCTATGGCTTCCTTGTGCAGGATCACAGCATCTATTTGGTGCAGCAGGAGGATGCCTACACCGATAATTTGGATGCCGCATTGGATCTCGGTATTGTCATGCTCCACTTCTCCGCCGTCGCCTCCCAGTGGGTGGGGCAGGTACGCTGGGAACTTTCACCTGCTGCGCCCGACGGCCTGCCGGAAGGACTTCGCTCCGCTGCGGTGTACCACATGTAACGACTCTGGGGGAAGCAAGGCAACGGTAAAATGCGCGACCGTCGATCTGCGGTTGAGCGTATGTTCCATTAGAAAAGAAGAACCTATCAGTCAGAGTCTGAGTAAGGAAAATAGGAGGTATTTTTTATATGGCTATCCAAACGGTAACAGATGCCATCCGCTATGTAGGAGTGGATGATAACACATTGGCACTCTTTGAAAACCAGTACTCCGTCCAGCCTATGGGAGTGAGCTACAACTCCTATGTCATTCTGGATGAGAAGATTGCCGTGATGGACAGCGTGGACGCACGGGCAGCGGAAGAATGGCTTTCCAATGTGGCGCGGGTGTTGGAGGGGCGCAGCCCCGACTATCTTGTGGTCACACACATGGAGCCGGATCATTCCGGCAGCCTCATGCGGCTGGCACAAAAGTACCCGGAGATGAAGATCGTGGGAAACGCGAAAACATTTACCCTGATCAAGCAGTTCTTCGGCACAGGTGCATTGTCGGAAGACCGTATGCTGGAGGTTGGCGAAAGAGATACGCTTGCAACGGTGTACAAAGGGAACATAATAAAAAACTTAATAATGGACTGCCAATCTTACACAAAGTACCGCCCAAACGAGACTACGGGCGGTATTTTTGTATCATGGCGGAGAAAGGAGGAACTTCCCACGGGGGCTTGACTGAAAAGTTGAGCCCCTTTTTTCATGCCAAAAAACAGGAGGTAAATGCTTATGGCAGATGATAAAACCACAAAAACGCCGGAACAGCCGGTAACGGATAGCGGGCTGGGCAAGGAAACGCCTCCCGCTCCCCCAAAAGAGCCGGAGAAGGTTTCCGTTTCCCCGGAGCCGGAAAAAAAGACGGAACCGGAGGTAAAGAACCCACAGGTTTCTGTCTATAACTTCGCTGAAATTATGAAGGAAAAGAAAGCCGAGGAACGGGCGGCAGCTCCCGGCGGGGAAAAGCCTGACCCGGCAAAAGCGGAGAAACCGGAAAAGCAGCCGGAGGCTCCGAAAAAAGCGGAGGAAAAACCAAAAGAGCCGGAACAGCCGAAGCGCCGGGGCCGTCCCCCGAAAGCAGATAAGGACAAGGCCGCAACCCCGAAGCCCAAAGCTCCCGCACAGAAACCGGAAAATGCGGTCAAAAAGGAACCGGAGAAAAAAACGGCTCCAACGGTACAGGCCGCTCCCGCTCCGAAGGAACCCGAAAAACCGAAGGATGCACCACGCCGGGGCAAGGAACAGATCGTCTATATCAAGCTGAACGAGCTTCACGCCTTCAAGAACCATCCCTTTGAGGTTCGGGATGATGAAGAAATGCGGGCTATGGTGTCCAGCGTCAAGGACAAGGGCGTGACCCAGCCCGCTATCGTCCGTCCCCGTGAGGATGGCGGTTATGAGATCGTGTCCGGCCACCGCCGCCAGAAAGCCAGCGAGCTTGCCGGATATGCGGATATGCCCTGTATCGTCCGAAACCTGACGGATGATGAAGCCATCACCCAGATGGTCGAGGATAATCTGAACCAGCGTGAAGAAATCCTCCCCAGTGAGCGGGCCAAAGCCTTGAAAATGCAGCTTGAGGCTATCAAGCACCAGGGCTCCCGCACTTCGGGCCAGATTGACCCGAAGGACGCTGGCAAACGCTCCAACGAGATCGTGGCCGAGCGCAATAAGATGGCGGTCAAGCAGGTGCAGCGGTATATCCGTCTCAATGAGCTGGTTCCCGACCTGATGAAGCTGATGGATGAAAAAAAGCTGGGCTTTACTACGGCGGTGGAGCTTTCCTATATCGGCAAGAAGAACCAGAACTATATCGCTGTCGCCATTGACAGCCAGCAGTCCTCGCCTTCGCAGGCACAGGCAAAGCGTATGCGGGAGCTGGACGAAAAGAAGCTGCTCAACGGGGATGTGATCGACGGCATTATGATGGAGGACAAAAAGGAGGTAGACAAAGTGATTTTGACAGGTGCGGAACTGAGCAAATATTTCGGCAAGGAAACTACGCCGAGGGAAATGAAGGACCAGATTATCAAGCTGCTGGACGACTGGAAGGGCCAGCAGAAGGAACACGAAAAGCCGGAGAAGAAAAACGAACAGGAAAAGTAAGCCGAAACTTCGGGTCAACATGGCCCGAGGATTGCGGGGCTCTGCCCCGCGCCCCGAAGCTCTGGAGATATAAATTATTCCCCGTCGCCAGTTATTCCGTAGCATAGCCGGGAAAATCAGTCAAGGGCAGCGCCGCCGCAGGCGGTGCCAGAGGCACCCTTGACGGATTTATCCCGGTTATGCTTTTTCCCGGTCAAGCGACGGGGATATAAATTCTCCAGAGCCGTTCCCCTTCCCGGGGGAAGGGGCGGAGGGGTTGGGCGATACCTTGCTTTTCCCTAAACCAAAACAGAAATGGAGGCTCAACCAATGAAACGACCTTTAGCGTACCTGACCGCCGCATGGAGCGGCGAGCCGGATGTTGATATGGAGCTGGCGGCCCACTACTGCCGCCTTGCTTATGAGGCGGGCTTTTCCCCGATCTGCCCACTCTTGTATCTGCCGCTGTTTTTGAATGACAGCGTTCCCGAGGAACACAAGGCCGGGATTGATATGCGCCGGGATATGCTGCGGCGCTCCCATACCCTGATCGTCTGCGGCAGCGTTGTGGACGAGGATGTAAAAAACGATATTGCGGTTGCCGGGCGGCTGGGCATTGCGGCGACAACGCTGGAAGGGGTGCTTGCCGTGAAGGGACACGGCACTCCGGGCTATGCCGGACATTAAGCTGGGGAGCCTTTTTGACGGGATCGGCGTGTTCCCTCTGGCTGCTTCCCGGTGCGGTATCCGTCCGGTATGGGCCAGCGAGATTGAAAAAGCGCCCATCTCCATAACCAAAAGGCACTTTCCCGATATGGCGCATTTGGGAGATATTACGAAGGTGGACGGCGGGAAAATCCCGCCGGTCCATGTGATAACCTTCGGCTCTCCCTGTCAGAACCTTTCTCTGATCGGCAACCGCTCCGGCCTTGCCGGGGCAAAATCAAGCCTGTTCTATCAGGCGTTTCGTATCATACAGGAAATGAGGGATGCTACTGATAACCTATATCCAGCTATCGCTGTTTGGGAAAACGTCATGGGAGCGTTTTCTACAAATGACCGGATGGACTTTAGAGCCGTCCTATCCGCCTTCTCGGACACCGAAGTTCCAATGCCTCCTTCGGGAAGATGGGGAAACGCCGGAATGGTGCGAGGGGGAACGCCTGATGTGTGCTGGCGGCTCATGGACGCCCAGTATTGGGCAGGCTCCCGAAGGCTGGCACGAAGGCAGCGGATTTTCGTCGTGGCGGATTTTGGAGGCAGATGTGCCGCAGACATACTATTTAAGCCCCGTCCAATGCTCCCACTTCCTCCGCCTTGCGGAGAGGGCGGGCGGGCCGCCGCCGAAGGAGATCGAACAGCTTCTTTTGAAACAGGGCGGCAGATACCAGTCATACACCCCTTTCAGTGCTTCCGTATGCGGGGAGCGGCAAAAAGGCAGGAAGAAACGGCCTTCCGAAACAGCTTCGGATTACCAACTGACCCTTTTCCCACTCTTTTAGCCAGTGATGTAACGCCCTTTGCCTTCTGGTATGAGGGCGACCCGGAGGGCGGCTGTATCCGTTTTCTGACGGAAACGGAAAGCGAACGGCTGATGGGGCTGCCGGAGGGCTGGACAAAGTACGGGGCGGACGGCGTGGAGATCCGGCCTCTGCAACGCTACAAGGCGCTGGGAAATGCGATTGCCCTCCCTTGTGCCGATTACATTATGGCCGGGATCTATGAGGTGCTGGCTGACCGGGCCGGAAAGGAGGAATAAGCCCATGTTTGAAGCCTATATAACCAATACAGCCCTGTACCCCTTAATGGGGATCGAGGTAGGGACAACGGTACATTTTCCCACGACGACACAGGAGTTGCAGGCCGCCCTTGCCAAAATCGGGATAGATGGGAAACGGTACAGCGAAGTGTTCTTTACCAGCTTTGACAGCGATGTGCTGGGGCTCTACGATCATCTCTACGAATGTGAGAACATCGACGAGCTGAACGAGCTGGGCCACGCTCTGCTGGAAGTACGGGATAAGGGCGGACTGGAAACCTTTGAAGCCGCTCTTGTCTTAGGAAACCACACAAGGAGCGTGAAGGATTTGATAAACCTGACGCAGAACCTTGACCTTTACCGCTTTTACCCGGATATTTCCGATGATGAAGGGCTGGGCCGTCTTTACGCCGACGAGCTTGGGACTATCGACATACCGGAGCACATTCAGAACTACTTCGATTATGAGGCATACGGGCGGGATGTGCGTATCAACGAGGGCGGCGTATTCGCTCCCGGTGGGTATGTGTCGGCAGTCCCGGAGGGCTTCAAGGAGTATTACCACGGGCCGCAGGACATTCCGCCGGAACACCGGATATTTGCCTATCCTGAAAAGGCCGAGCCTGTCCACTCCATTCTCGCTACACTCAAACGGTTTCAAGAAGCCCCACCCGCTCCGAAAAAGGACAAGGCGGGGCCTTCCCATGAAGAACGGTAAGACTTCGGGCCAGCATGGCCCGAAGCATAAAGGAGGTGCATACCATCAACTATTACCCTATCAATGAAGGAGCCGCCCGCCGGGCAAAAGAAATGAACAGCTTTTCCGACTACAAGGAAGGGAGCGCAACGGCGGAATACCGGGCAATGGTGGACAAGGCCGCCGCCATAGCGGAAAAGCAGAAATCCCGGGTGGACCCCATGTACCATGAGAAGATCGACCATCTGTTAGACACCTACGCCCGCAAGCTGGCCGAAAACATGAACCAGGGCTTTGCCATTGACGCAAGGGTTCCCTCTGTGATGATCGCCGGACCTGCCAATTTCCCGGTGGGAAAGAAGGAAAAACAGAACCGGTTCCGGGACAGCAACATGGAGGAATGGCGGTATATTCAAGGGCTGCTGGATAAGATACGCAGTACCGGCATGGGCGGGATCAGCGCCGATGACCCGGCAGCGATTGAAAAACTCCAGAAGAAGCTGGACGGGCTGGAACGCTCCCAGCTCATTATGAAGGAGGTCAACGCCTATTACCGCAAGCATGGCAAGCTGGATGGCTGTGCACTGCTGTCGCCGGACCAGATCGAAAAGCTGAAAGCAAGCATGGCGGCAAACTGGCGGAGCGACCCGAGGCCCTTTGAAAGCTACCAGCTTACCAACAACAATGCGGAGATCCGCCGGGTAAAGACGCGTATCGAACAGCTCTCCAAACAGGCGCAGCGGGAGTTTTCCGGCTGGGAGTTCGACGGGGGCCGTGTGGAGATGAACCGGGAGGACAACCGCTTGCAGGTATTCTTTGATGGAAAGCCTGACGCGGACACCCGGGCCGAGTTGAAAAGCAGCGGTTTCCGCTGGGCTCCCAGTGTAGGCGCATGGCAGAGGCAGCTCACGGACAACGCCATCCGGGCGGCTGACCGTCTGGAATGTATCAAGCCGCTGTCCGGCGAAAAGCCCTCCCAGCTTCAAAAGAAGCCCTCTATCTTGCAGACCATGCGGGAACAGGGCGAAAAAGTCCAGACGGAGCCGGAAAAGAAAGCTCCGTCCGGCAGAGATGCCGAGCGGTAAGCCTCGGGCCACATTGGCCCGAGGTTTTCTGTTCCCCGAGATTGTACGGGGGCCTCCCGGATAGCGGGAACCCCGACGGAAAGGAGGTTTTATGCAGGAAGAAGTAAACCAAAAAACGGTTGCCCTTTCGATCAGGACAACGAAGCTCACGGGAAAAGTGCTGGTTGCCGCTCTTGGGAAGGTAGCGCGGGCGCTGCAAAAGCACCACCGGAAGGCGCTGACCCCGCAGGGACGCCAGAGTGTAAAAAAGCTGATGAACCACTATGGCGGCAAAAGCGCCATGCCCTATGTGGGAGCCCCAAAGGATTTTGACCGGATCGCAAAGGAGTTCCATGTGGACTACGCTTTCCATAAAGTGAGCCCCGGTCATTACCTACTGTTTTTCAAAGCCAATCAGGCGGACGCTATCACGGCGGCCCTCCAGAAGTACAGCGCAAAGGTGCTGAACAAAGAGCAGGACAAGGCTTCCATCCTCGGCCAGCTTCGGAAATTCACGGAGCAGATCAGGACGCAGGCAAAGGAAAAGCAGCGGACCAGAGAGGCGGTGAAGGACGGACGTTGAGTGACAAGATTAGAAAATATGTGCTCCCAAACCTGCCGTACCTCTTTGTGTTCTGGTTCTTCTCCAAAATCGGGACGGCCTACCGGATCGCCCCCGGCACAGACTTCGGGACAAAGCTCATGGGGATGCTCGATACCTTCCCCAAAGCCTTTGAAACCTACTGGCCGGGGCTGGGCGGTATTGACCTGCTGGTGGGCCTTGCCGGTGCGGCTGGGGTGTATCTGCTGATACAGTCAAAGATCAGGCAGGCGAAAAAATTCCGGCGGGATGCGGAGTACGGCACCGCCCGCTTTGGAACAAAGGAGGATATAAAGCCGTTTGTAGACCCTAAATTTCAGAACAATGTCATTCTGACCGGGACGGAGTTCCTGACCATGAACACCCGTCCGAAAATACCCGCCAATGCCCGGAACCTAAACGCCTGTGTCATCGGCTCGTCCGGTTCGGGTAAGACAAGGTTCTGGCTGACCCCGCAGCTCCTTCAAGCCCATTCCTCGTATGTGGTGGTAGACCCGAAGGGCGGCACCCTCGACCAGTGCGGGCGGTTTCTGCAACGGGAGAAATACAGGGTGCGGGTGTTCAACAGTATCGACTTTTCAAAATCCATGCACTACAATCCGCTGGCCTATATCAAGACAGAAAGCGATGTTTTGAAATTTGTTACCGCCCTGATTGCCAACACCAAAGGCGACGGCAAGGAGGGCGACGAGTTCTGGACAAAAGCAGAAACCCTCTTGTACTGCGCCCTTGTGTCCTACATCGTCTTTGAGGGGCCGGAGGAAGAACGCAACATGAATACGCTGGTGGAAATGATAAACAGCATGGAAGTCCGGGAGGATGACGAAACCTTCAAAAACGCGGTGGACTATATGTTTGACGGGCTGGAACGCCGCAGCCCCCAGCACTTCGCCGTGAGGCAGTATAAGAAATACAAGCTCGCCAGCGGTGTTGTATGCTCTAAAAGACTTCTTAATCAAGCGGTTGGGAAGTCTCTTAGAACACACAACCTAAAACCGAAGAAAGGAGCGCAAGTTATGAGAAAAAATGAGAAAATTACAGCTCTGTACGAACGACTGAGCCGTGATGACTTTGGCAAAGATGATGACCAACAGCGTGAGAGCAATTCCATATCCAATCAAAAGGCTATGTTGGAGGAGTTCGCCGCACGGCAGGGCTTTACAAACATTGTCCATTTCACGGACGATGGCATTAGCGGCACTTGCTTTGACCGTCCCGGATTTTTGGCAATGATGAAAGAGGTTGAAGCCGGGAATGTGGAGTACCTGTGTATCAAGGACATGAGTCGCATGGGGCGTGACTATCTGAAAGTCGGTCAGATTATGGAAATCCTGCGTCAGCGTGGCGTGCGACTTATCGCCATCAATGACGGCGTGGACAGTGCCAGAGGGGACGATGATTTTACCCCTTTCCGCAACATTATGAACGAATACTACGCCAGAGACACCAGCCGTAAAATCCGTTCCACTTTTCAATCCAAAGGCAAGTCCGGCAAGCACCTCACAGGCACAGTCATTTACGGCTATCTCTGGAACGAAGCCAGAGACCAATGGTTGGTTGACCCCGAAGCCGCTGATGTGGTCAAGCGCATCTTTGCCATGACGATTGACGGCTACGGTCCGTATCAGATCGCCAGCAAACTGAAATCGGAAAAGGTGCTTATTCCGTCTGCTTACCTTGCCCAACACGGCGAGGGTGTGAATAAAAACAAGACTTTCAAAGATGTGTACGGCTGGGGTTCTTCCACCATCTGCAACATTCTTGAAAAGCGTGAATATCTGGGACACACCATCAACTTCAAGACTCGAAAGCACTTCAAGGACAAGAAAAGCCATTATGTCCCGGAGGACGAATGGACGATTTTCGAAAATACCCATGAAGCTATCATTGACCAGCAGACCTTTGACCTTGTGCAGAAAATCCGTGGGAATGTCAGACGCTACCCGGACGGCTGGGGCGAAGCAGCTCCCCTCACAGGCTTGCTTTATTGTGCCGATTGCGGCGGCAAGATGTATGTCCACCGTACCAACAACGGCAAGCGTATTTCTCAATATACCTGTTCCCAATACAGCAAAGTCCCAGTTGGAAAGCTCTGCACGACACAGCACCGTATCAATGAAGATGTGGTACTGTCCCTTGTTTCCGAAATGCTCAAAGCTATTGCCGAGTATGCCAAGCATGACCGAGCCGAGTTTGTCCGTGTGGTGCAGGAAGCGCAGTCCAGCCAGCAGACGGCAGAGGTCAGGAAGCAGCGGACACGCCTTGCCACAGCAAAGCAGAGAGTTTCCGAGCTGGAAGTCCTGCTCTGCAAAATCTATGAGGACAACATTTTAGGCAAGCTGTCCGACAGCAGATACGCCACTCTGGACGCTCAATACGAAAAGGAACAGTCCGAGCTTACCGCTGAAATCTCTGTTCTGGAAAAGGCTGTCAAGAGCTATGAGAAGCACGAAAAGGACGCTGACCGTTTTATCGCTCTGATCGACAAATATGAGAACTTCGACAAGCTGACCATTGCCATGCTCAACGAGTTTATCGAGAAAATCCTTGTGCATGAGCGTGACCGCAAAGGCAGTATACAGACCACACAGGAGGTCGAGATTTACTTCAATTTTGTTGGGCGATTTGTTCCCCCGGCGTTTGGAGAAGTGGAGCTGACCCCGGAAGAATTAGAGGAAATCCGCAAACGTGAGGAACGCAAGGACAGGCTTCATCAGAACTACTTGAAGCGGAAAGCCAGCGGAGCGCAGAAGCGATACGAGGACAAAATCAAGAAGCGGAAAAAGGCAGAAATCGAAGCCAAGAAAGCCGCCATTCGTGCGGAGGATATTGCAAAGGGCGTGTTCGTCCCGGTCAGCAGTTTACCGCAGAGAGAGCCGATGAAAGGAGTACAAACAGCATGAATATCACTTACACACAGAACGGCGATTATCTTATCCCGAACATCGTTATCCGCAAGACCAAGCCCCTCGGACACTACGGCAGACTTCGCAAGGCGTATCTTGAAATGCACCGTCCGATACTGTTCAATGAGCTGGTGCTATCCGACAAGCTCTTTGAGCATTGCGCCGAGATTGACGAAGCGGCACGAAACCGCATGGAGCTGATCGTGCGGTCACTGGCAGAGCAAAACGACATGACCGAGCAACTAAAAGCCGAAAACCAAATGGAATGGGTGCGGCAGATGAACGCTTGCAAGGCACAGGCAGAGGAGATTGTGAAAGCGGAATTGATTTATGATTGAGCGAGAAAGTCCGGGCAGAAAACTGTTCGGGCTTTTCTCATATATTCCAAAGTTGCGGTAGAATTGTTCACAAGTTTTATGGTATAATTTGAATATAAAATTGAGCGATAAATCGGTAGTTGACAAAGGAGTTGAGCTGATATGAAAAAGAAAATCATCATATTGCTGTCTGTTGTGATAATTCTTTTGATTGGCATTGTTGTATGGTTTAATATTCCACTCGACTTGATGGACTTAGACCCTAATGAGGTCATGGAAATAGTTGTTTTCAATGGCAATAGCGGAAACGCAAAACATATTACCGACAAAGAGCAGATTCAGCATATTGTCGAAAATTTGAATGGCGTCGAAGTAAAGCGGTCAAAGCCATCTTTGGGATATATGGGATATAGTTTCAAAGTTACTATTTATTTGTCTGATGGCAACGAGGCAGGCGATTGGAATAATTTTATTATCAACTCAGATGATACAATTAGAAAAGATCCGTTTTTCTATTCTGTTACAAAGGGAAATATTGATTACAGCTATATTGAAGGTATCGTAGAATAACAAAAATTCTTGTTTGGCGAACTGATAAAATCCCTTTAGGAACGAAAGGGCGCACTTCTATACTCTCCTATCGGGAGTATGTGCGTCCTGCGGAGCTTCATTCCCGGTCAGCAGAAGAAAACTGCACGACCGAGAATGTTGCGTCACTTCGTTCCGTCAAGGTGGCTACACCCCCTTGCGCCGCTAATGCGGCTATCCCCTGTGGACTTGCCGTCCGCAAACGGTTTTGACAAACCGTTCGCCGCCAGCAAGTTTGAAATTAGTAAACGATAATTTAACAAAGGAGCGTGAGCGTATGAAAAAGATTATGTTTGGAAACAGTTTAATGCTATTGGGTATTGCTATAATGATACTTGCAGGATTAAAGGTGATATATGTAGGAACACTGTGGGTGTCGTTTCTTTTAATTATCGTGGGTTTTGTTATGGCTACGATTGGTTTTTTCGGTAAGGATAGCAAATAAATTATCTAACTGAATACAACAACCGAATACCGAAAAATAGACCGTTGACTGGTCGCAATGTGCGAAAAGTTGGCGGTCTTTTTTTATACCCATTTTCAAAAAAGGAGGTCAACCAAAATGGCAAAACAGAAAAGCCTTGAACAGCTTCGAGCTGAAAAAGAGCAAGTGGAAAAGCGGCTTGCACAGGAACAGCACAAACTGGAGCGTTTGGAGAACAGAAAGAAATATCTGGAGAAAGGCGAAAGGCAGAAACGTACCCACCGCCTTTGCAATCTGGGCGGCACGATTGAGAGCCTTGCCCCGGAGGTCAAAAATCTCACACGCACCGAAATGACCGAGCTGATGGAACACATCTTCGGTCTGCCGGAGGTACAGAGAGCCGTCCGGCACATGGAGATTACACACATCAACCAAGCAAACAGAGGAAAGGAGCTGAAAGCCAATGGCACTATTCCACTTCACAGTAACCCAAACGAAACGCAGTAAAGGTCAGTCTGCGATTGCTTCTGCCGCCTATCGTTCCGGCGAAAAGCTGTACAGCGAGTATTACGGCGAATACAGCGACTACACACGCAAGGGCGGCGTGATCTGCTCTGACATTCTCCTGCCGCCCCATGCACTGAAAGAATACGCAGACCGTCAGACCCTATGGAACGCGGTTGAAAAAGCCGAGCGTGGTAAGAACGCCCAGCTTGCATACAGTTTTGAAATTTCCTTGCAGAATGAATTTTCTCTTGAAGAAAACATCGCTCTGGCAAGGGAATTTTTGTTTCGGGAGTTTGTCAGCCGGGGCATGACCGTTGATGTGTCCTTTCACGAAAAGGAGTGTGAGGACGGCGGCACACCCAATCCCCATTTTCACTTTCTCTGCCCTATTCGACCAATGGAGCAGGACGGCACATGGGGCATAAAACAACGGCGAGAATATGTGCTGGACGAGGAGGGCAACCGTATTCGAGACGCAAACGGTAAGTATGTGTTCAATGCCGTTCCCACTACCGACTGGGGCAGTCCCGAAACGCTGGAACATTGGCGTGAAGCATGGGCGGAGATGTGCAACGCCAAGTTTGCGGAGAAAGGTCTGGATGTTCGTATCGACCACCGCAGCTATGAACGGCAAGGCGTGGATTTACTTCCCACTATCCATGAAGGCGCAACCGTCCGGGCAATGGAGAAGAAAGGTATCCGCACCGAGAAAGGCGAGTTCAACCGCTGGATCAAAGCCACCAACGCCGTGATCCGGGACATCAAGAAGAAAATCACTTCGCTTATGGGCTGGATTGCGGATATGAAAGCCGAGCTTGCCAAGCCACAGGCACCCGACCTTGTTTCTCTGCTGAACGCCTATTACACCCAGCGCAGAGCCGGGGCGTATTCGCAGAAAGGCAAGGTCAGCAATCTAAAGGAGATGAACGAGACTTTCAATTATCTCCGGGCAAACGGCATTTACTCCCTTGAAGATTTGGAAAGCCGTGTCAGCGAACACAGTGCTGCCACAGAGAGCTTGAAGAAAACGCTGGACGAACAGACCGCTCGAATGAAAGCAATTAAGCAGCTCTATGACAGCTCCGCTGCTTTCCAGAGCTTGAAGCCTGTCTATGACGGCTTGCAGAAAATCAAGTTTGAGAAGCCCAGAGCCAAGTACAAGGCTGAACACGCCGACGAACTGAAAATGTTCTACGCCGCCAGACGAAAGCTGACCGGGGAGTTCCCGGACGGCAAGGTGGATATGAAAAAGCTGACCGACGAGTATGACGAGCTGGAACAGGCGCACGAAACCACCTATGGCGAGTTTAAGGCTGTCAGAGACGATTTACACCGTCTTTGGAAGGTCAAGTCATGCGTAGATACTGCCGCCCGATTTAACGAGCGCACAGAGGAACAAAAGCTCCAAAATCGACCCCAAACACGACACAAAAAGGAGGAACTATCCCGATGAATTATACCCAAGCACAGATTGACCGGGCAAACGCCGTCAGTCTGGAAGATTTTCTCCGCACACAGGGAGAGACACTTATCAAAAGCGGACGGGAATACCGCTGGAAAGAACATGACAGCCTGACCGTCC
>NZ_JAFREJ010000023.1:0-30929 GCF_017377545.1 Faecalibacterium sp. Marseille-Q4164
GCATACCGCTGGAGAGCGGTCTATAAATACTACTCTTTTATAATACGAGGAGGTGCTGGCTGATGCCGAAAAACAGCTTAAACGTGTCGCTGAAAGGGGCAGATGACATTTTCTCCACGGAAAAATCCCGACAGGAACAGCAGCGGGAGCAGGTGCAGCAGATCCCCATTGGAGAGCTGTTCCCTTTCAAGAACCACCCCTTCAAGGTGCTGGACGATGAAGCTATGACCCGGACAGTAGAGAGCATTGCTCAGTACGGTGTGCTGGCTCCGCTGATCGCCCGCCCCCGCCCGGACGGTGACGGCTATGAGATCATCTCCGGGCACCGCCGTCAGTATGCTGCTAAACTTGCCGGGCTGGATACTCTGCCGGTTATCGTGCGGCAGATGTCGGACGATGCTGCTGTGATATTGATGGTGGACAGCAATCTCCAACGTGAACACATCCTGCCCAGTGAGAGGGCTCTTGCCTACAAAATGAAGCTGGAAGCGATAAAAAATCAAGGTGCTAGGTCAGATTTAACTTCCGCCCAAGTTGGGCGGAAGTTGGAAGCTGCCGATATTGTTGGTCAGGAAGCTGGCGACAGTAGAAATCAGGTACGGCGCTTTATCCGTCTGACCAACCTCATCCCGGAACTGCTGGACATGGTAGACGAAAAGAAGATCTCCTTCAATCCCGCTGTGGAACTGTCCTATCTGGACGAAAGCCAACAGCGGGCTTTTTTAGAAGCCATGGATGGTACCCAAAATGCCCCATCTGTATCGCAGGCTCAGCAACTAAAGAAGATGGCGCAGTGTGGTGAGTTCACCTATGAAAAGGCGTTTGATATTTTGGGGCAGGAAAAGAAGAGTGAGCAGGACACCGTAACTATCAAAAACGACATCCTGCGAAAATACTTTCCACGCAGCTATACGCCTCGGCAAATGGAAGAAAAAATCATTCAGCTTTTGGATGCGTGGCAGAAAAAGCAGCAGCGCCACAACGAACGCTGATTCGTAACGCAAGACCCGATGGGGTCTTTTTTGTTTGCAAAAATTTGGAGACTAACTATTAAAAGTCAAGCCCCAAAATGAAAAAATCCGTCTGCCGACCGCTGCCCCTGACAAACAGCATTCAAATGCCATAATCAATGCAGCGAGGGCGACGGAGAGAATAGCAAAGCAAGCCCGGCCAACCCTCGCAGAAACAGAATAGCATTTGAATGCTTCGGTTTGTCAAGGGTTCGCTGCGCCAGCTAAGTTGTTCTTGGATTTGGCTCAGGCTCTGGAGAGAATCAGGCAGCTACAAGATATGCTTTGCCAGATTTCTGCAAGGCATAGATTAGCCGCACAAGTTTCTTCGTGGCATGGGATAAGGCAACATTGTAGTGCTTTCCTTCAGCACGTTTCTTGGCAAGATATTCAGCAAAGACGGGATTCCAGTGGCAGACGTACTTGGTTGCGTTGTAGAGGGCATATCGCAAATAACGAGAACCACGCTTCTCCATGTGAGCGTAACAGTTTGTAAGTTTTCCGGACTGGTATGTAGATGGAGAGCAGCCAGCGTAAGCAAGGATTTTGTCAGGAGATTCAAAGTTGGAAAAATCACCGATTTCAGCCAGAATCATGGCTGCTGACTGGATACCGACACCGGGAATAGAAAGAATCGGTGGATTCAGTTCATCCATGATTTTCTGAATAGAAACTTCAATTTCATCAATCTCGGAGGTGAGTTCCCGAATGAGTTTAATGGTATGCTTCAGTTCCAGAAATTTAGCAGGCATAACGGAACCAATGGAAGTTCTGGCAGCATCTCGAATCTGGATAGCCTTATCTTTGCCATAACGACCCTTGGATGCTGTCGCAAGAAGGTTTGTCAGCTTGGTGAGATGAATTTCTGAAATCTGTTTTGCACCGGGATATTCACTGAGGAGCGCATAAACCGAAGCAATATGGAGAGAGGGAACGATCTTCTCCAGTTCTGGAAACAGAATCGTGACCAGTCTGGACACTGACTGCTTCAGCTTGGCTCTTTCACGAACCTTATCGAATCGGTATCTTGTTAGTGACTTTAACTCTTCGTTATGGTATGCTGTATCCGTGTAGGACTTGAGGTCTACATCGGACAATAGCATAGTTGCAATCGTTCTTGCATCCACACGATCGGTTTTGGTTTTGCGAAGGCTGAGACTTTTTCGGTACAGGTTGGTGTGCAAAGGATTCATGACATAGACGGCCAGGTCATTGTCAAGAAGAAATCCAAGAATGTTGTAGCTGTAATGTCCGGTAGCCTCAAGTCCTACTTTTATTTTGTCTGACTTTTTGGTACAGTCTCGAATCGTCTGAAGCAGCTGCTTGAAGCCATCCATGTTATTGGGGATGGTAATGCAGTCGGCACGAATCGTTCCGTCCGAGTCGAGAATACAGCAGTCGTGCTTATCCTTGGCAACGTCAATTCCAACACAAACCATTTTGATACCTCCGGCGTATTTATTTCGATGCTGTTCAGGACCACAGACTTCTTTGCTCTTGTAACCTCGTTCTAAATAAACCGTCTGGCGGTATCTAACTGATTAACATTTCAACAAAGAAGCTGTGGTTGGAGCCTCCCAAAAACCGTCTTTGCGGTAGTAACGCCTCACCAATCCACAGCATCCCAAACATTGTAGCATTCCGCTGGAGAGCGGTCTATAAATACTACTATTTTATTATACGAGGTAACGCCTATGAATAACACGATTCCTTTTCACTCCGCTCCCCATGCACCGCAGATCACGGTGGATGTGAACATCCTGTCCATGCTGAAACAGGCGGCATCCTGCCTGACCGAAATGGTAAGCGAGAATGTCTACCTTGCCGCCATCGGCCCGGACATGGAACTGACCATTATCGTGGAGGAGGATGCCCCTTCCATTCTGCCTTGTTTTGACGAGGACGATGCCCTGATTTCCGTGAAGGGTGCGCCGCTGTTTATCAGCTACAATCCGGCGCAGGTCCTCAAGTTGGCAGGCAAGCGGTACCTGACCGGCCCGGTCATCTTCTACCGCACCGATGGGCACAGTACCATCGTGTCCCTGACGGTGGAGGATATTTACCGCTTTCAGACCTATCTGGAAAGCCACAGCACCACCCTGATGGCAGATGGGCAGAAGCTGACCTGCATCTGCATCGACTGAGGTGTGCTATGCTGAACTTTTTTATCGGATTCGCATTTTTTGAAGCCGGTGCGATTTTCGGATTCTTCGTGGCGGCTCTGATGCAGGCGGCACGGAGCGGTGAGATCGGACTGAACGGAGAGGAGGATTCGCATGGCTGAAAACACCCTGTCCGTGCTGAAAATTGCGCCGGGACAGTATCCGCAGCAGGTCGAGATTGACAATAACCTGAAAGCCTTGCAGCAGGCGGTGGGCGGCACGATTGCTGCTGTTTACCCCTTTGCAGATCCGGTGGCTATCATCTGCAATGACGATGGTAAGCTCATGGGACTGCCGTTGAACCGTGCCCTTCGGGATGAGAACGGGCAGATGTACGATGCCGTTGCCGGAGACTTTCTGGTAGTGGGACTGGGCGAGGAGGATTTTGCATCCCTGACCCCGGAACTGGCGCAGAAGTATGAGCAGCTTTTCCATCAGCCGGAAGCCTTTCTGAAACTGGGCAATCGTCTGCTGGTGCTGCCGGTGCCTGATGAACCTCCGGCGGAAAAGCCCCGCACCAAGCCTCCGGCAGAGCATGACCGCTAAAATCACCCTGCTGCACGGGAGGTGATGGCAGTGCAGGAAGAAATCGAACAGAAATCATTCAACATTATGATCTCCACCACAAAGCTGTCTGCCCGGACTGTCCTGCGGGCAGTTAAAGCGGCGTTTCGGCTGTACCAGTCCAAGGCATCCCAAGGTAAGCAGAGCGTCCGCACTCTTCTGCGGCAGAACCGGGGCGTGTCCAGCGTGGAGATCAGCAAGACCGGCATCCGTGGTCTGGAACGCTATGCCAAAAAGTACGGCATCGACTATGCCATCCGCAAGGACACCTCCGAGGTGCCGCCCCGGTATCTGGTCTTTTTCAAAGCACCGGACGCAGAAGCATTCAACTCGGCGTTCAAGGAGTATTCGGCATCCCTGCTGAACAAGGACAAACGCCCCTCGGTACTGGCACGGTTGCAGGAACTGGTGCAGGCAGCGGCAGAACTCCCCGGCAAAGTCCGGCACAAGGAACAGGAGCGTGGACTGTGACCACGAAAAAGCTGACAAAGCTGCTGGCACTGTATCTGCCCTATATTTTGCTGGGGCTGGTGGCAACCAACTTTGGCGAAGCGTGGCGGCTTGCCGAGGGCAAGGAACTGGGCGATAAGATCATGTCCATGATGGGTACGATCCCGGTGGCATTTGCAAACCCTCTGCCCAGCCTGCATCCGCTTGATTTGCTGGTGGGTCTGTGCTGTGGCGCAGGGTTACGGCTGGCGGTCTATCTGCGTGGCAAAAACGCCAAGAAGTACCGCCATGGCATGGAGTACGGCTCTGCCCGGTGTGGTGCATAATCTTAACTGTAAGGAAAACTATGTGGACGCAGGAGGTATGCACATGAACGAATATAATAAAATTACAGCCCTTTACTCCCGCCTTTCCGTCGGGGACGAGGACAGAGATGGCGGCGAGAGCAACAGCATTGTAAACCAAAAGGCATTTCTGGAACGGTACGCCCAACAGCAGAGATTAACCAATATCCGGCACTACATTGACGATGACGAAAGCGGCAGGTTCTTTGACCGCTCTGCCTATTCCCGCATGATGGAGGATGTGGAAAACGGAAAAATAGGCGTCTGCATTATGAAAGACCTGACGCGCTGGGGGCGTGATTATCTCCAAGTCGGCAATGCAATGGAGGTATTCAGACGGAACAATGTCCGCTTTATCGCGGTCAATAACGGCATAGACAGCGACAATCCCGATACATTGGAGTTTGCGCCCTTTATCAATATCATGTCGGAGTGGTACGCAAAGGACATCAGCAAGAAAGTAAAAACGGGTATCAGGACCAAGGGTGCAAGCGGCAAACCCATCGCCACCGAAGCCCCATACGGATATATGAAAGACCCGAACAACAAGGATTTTTGGATAATCGACGAGGAAGCCGCCGAAGTGGTACGCTTGATTTTCCGTCTGTTTATCGGCGGGAAGAACAGAAACCAAATTGCCGTATATCTCAAAAACGAGCAAATCCTCACGCCTACGTTCTACCTCAAACAGCACGACAGAGGGACAGCGAAAAGCAGACCGCTGAACGAGGAAAATCGCTATAAATGGAACAAAGCAACCTTAACCAAGATACTCACAAGGCAGGAGTATTGTGGTGATGTTGTCAATTTCAAGACCACAAAGCATTTTCGGGACAAGCGCAACCACTATGTAGATAAAAGCGAATGGCAGATAACCGAGAATGTGCATGAGCCGATTATCGACCGCGCCGACTTTGAAACCGTACAGCGGATTTTGGAAAACGCGCCTGTCAGACGCCCTAACGGGGACGGAGAAATCCACCCTTTGTCGGGCTTGATGTTCTGTAAAGACTGCGGCGCAAAAATGCACATTCGCATAGATTACAGGAACGGCGGCAAGCGTCATGTTGCCTTTTGCAGCGAGTACCACAAGGGCAAAGCCAAAAATCCCAAATGCAATTCCCCGCACATCATAGACGCTGATTTAGTCATGCAGACTATCGCGGATGTTCTGAAAAAAGTTGCAGAATACTCCATAAGCAACCGGGAGGAATTTGAAGCATTAGTCCGAAAAAACCTTGATATGCAGCAGACGGACAAGAGCAAAAAACAGCAGAAGCGTATTCCGCAAATTACAACACGCCTTGAACAGATTGACAAGGTGCTGAATAAACTCTACGAGGATAACGCCCTCGGTGCTATCCCACAAGACCGATACGAGCAAATGTCACAGAAATATTCGGAGGAATACTATACGCTGAAAGCGGAACTTGCAGAACTCAAAGAACAGTTATCCGCGTTTGAGGACGCAGGAGGATGGGCGCATAAGTTTTTGAAGCTGATAGAACGCTACGCCGCCTTTACCGACCTTACCCCCGCCATTCTCAATGAATTTATCAGCAGAATTGAAGTGCATGAGCGCGATAAGAAAAGGGCAAAACAAGCTGTTCAGCATATCGGGATATATTTCAGCTATATCGGCAAGTTTGAAAACGAACTGACACAGCTTGCAGAGCCGACAGAGGAAGAAATCCGGCAAATGCGGGAGAAAATCGAAGAAGCCCAAAAGGAAAAGAGCCGCGCTTATCATCGGAACTACTCAAAGGAATACCGGGCGAAAAACCTTGAAAAACGCCGGGAGTATGAACGCATCAAGGCGCGGGAATATCGGGCAAAGCGAAAGGCGCAAGCCGCTGCGCTGCCCGTATCGTAAAACAGAATAACCGACAGCAGAAAGGGATTTTCCAACTATGGGAAATCCTTTTTTTGCACCCAAAGGAAGGAGTGACCCAATGACAGAAAAGAAAACCACAACCACCGCGCAGAAGCAGCCGGATGGTATCATCACAACACAGCGGAACGGACAGACCATCGTTGCGGAGTTGTTTTTCAATCACAGAAGCGCAGAAACATTCCGCGACAAGCTGCTGAAAGCGATACTTGCCGACTATTCGCATTTTTCTGCGTCTGACGGTCAAGAGCCGTAAAAACGGAATATTTGACGATTGGAACACTCTGGACGAGGAATGTATCGCCAGAGCATTTTCTATTGAAAAAACGCCGTTTTTCCCAAGTCAAGAGCCGAAGAAAACACCCGAAAAATGCCCCTACTGCGTAACAGGGGCGCAGAAAGGAGAGTTTATGAAAACAGGACTGAAAAAGCAGGAAAAGACCACCGATATTTGGTTTGACGAGAAAGACCCCCTTATCCATATCCGCACCCACAACACCGACTTGAAGAACAGGCTGACCGCGTACAGCCGCCGCTTCCCCTCTGTCTGTAAGCTGACCGACAGCGACCCGGAAACGGGCTGTATGGAGTTTGAGATTGCAAAGGGACGCTTCTCTTTCCGTCTGACCGCACCATACAGCGAGGAACGCAGACAGGCGGCAAGCGACTATGCAAAGAAGCATGGTATTTCAGCCGGGAAAAGCAAGCCATGACACAAAGATACAGTAAAATTATTAGGTAAGGACGGTTGATGTCTATGTAAAACGAACAGGAGGATAAAAATTGACTGGAAGCATTTACGGCTATGTGCGTGTCAGCACAAGAGAACAAAACGAGGACAGGCAGCTTATCGCCTTACGCGAGGTAGGCGTTTCAGATAAGAATATCTTTATGGATAAGCAGTCCGGCAAGGACTTCAACCGTCCGCAGTACAAGCGGCTGGTGCGAAAATTAAAAAAAGACGATCTGCTCTACATCAAGAGCATCGACCGTCTTGGACGCAACTATGCGGAAATTTTAGAACAGTGGCGGTTGCTCACCCAGACAAAGGGCGCAGACATTGTGGTGCTGGATATGCCGTTGCTGGACACCCGGCGTGGCAAAGACCTGATGGGCACTTTTTTGAGCGACATCGTTTTGCAGGTGCTTTCTTTTGTAGCCGAGAATGAGCGTACCAACATCCGGCAGCGGCAGGCAGAAGGGATTGCAGCTGCAAAGGCTCGCGGTGTAAAGTTTGGCAGACCACCCCGACCACTTCCAGACAACTTCTATGAGGTGCATAAAGCATGGAGGGATAAGAAATTGACCCTTAAAGAAGCTGCGGAAGCCTGTGATTTACCCGTAGGTACGTTCTATGGGAAATCTATCCAATTTGAAAAGTCCACCTAAGCAAACTCCTTGCAAAATTTTGAAAGGTGTACTTTTCAAAATTTTGCAAAGCTCACTCTTTATAAGGCATTATGCCACAAATCTCGCTTTAATTCAAGAGAAATTGGAAGTTTCAACGAAAATATATCATCGTTTTAAAAAGTACACCTTTTAAATTCAAAGAACACTTCGAAGCAACCGCTAACCCAAAAGTGAGTATGCTATTTTCAGCTATAATATTAAGTTCCACTACTGTAATTATAGGATGTCTTGTCGTGTTAATTACCGAATCTTTGTACAACTTGCTCTACAACCTTCCATCCGCTCCACCTGAAATGGGTGGCTTGCTTGGGCAATCAAAAAACACAATTAATACCATTTTTGTCGATTCAGGAAAAATATCTTTTAGGAAATCTTGCCAGTATGTTCCCAATGAATTGCTTTTGAATCAAACAATATCGGACTGGGACGCTCAAGGAATTATTTTTAAAGGAATATTTCACACCCATAAAGAGGGGCACGGGTGTCAATGCTTGTCATCTGCGGATATTGTCTATATTCGATCAATTATGAATGCTTATGTGAAAAAGTTGTATTTTCCGATTGTTATTCCTCATACTGGAGTTTTCCCTTATCTCGCAGTTTATGATCAATTATCCGGACTTTCTATTACGCCCGAAGAATTGAATCTGACACTTTAATACAATAAAAAGGAGAAAAACATTATGGACAAAAACAATATAACCTCTGTGAAAATTCCTGCAGGTGCCTTTTGCGGACATAACTGTTCTGACGGATGTATCTATTGGAACCCTTATGACCGTGATAGTAATGGCCGCCAGTACTGTTCGCATTATGATGCTTACTACTATCCGAGAGAGCGCCAAGGATGTCTTAGTTATGAAGACTAATTGCTTCGATTGCACGGAGGGCGTACCCCATGATGTGGCATTTCTATGAGATTCCGTACATTCCCGATTTAGAGCTAGTTAAATATCAATCTCTTGGTGAACAAGGTATAGATGGTATTCTTGAGCGACATAATCGTTTTTTACGTCAATGGCAAAGGAATACTGTTCTAATCCATACAACCCTACATTTTTTCCTTAGCTATACTCATGAACGTCCAAAAGGGAGTCGTCTGCAAATTTTCTTGGCATTTTCTTCCGATCAGACTGTAAACTTTGAATCAATAGATGCGCTTATGCAAGCAAGTCCTTTAGCTGACTACTATAAGATTGCTCCTATTGAAGATGTTCCTGTTTGCTTGCGGAAATCATTTACAAATATTCTTCTAGTCAAAAAACAAGAACAAACACGTCTTTCCACAGGAGATACGCTATTTACAGTCGAAGGCTGGAAATCCAATCCCAAGTCACGTCTTTATGAAATGGAAAAAACCGCAGAGGCTCTTAATGAGGATATGGTTTATCATATTTCAATCTATGGAAGTGACACCTATAAAACTGCACAGCAGGCCTTACAAAAGCCTATCGCAATTCTACGTGAGAAAGCATTGGGCCGTAGTGGGCAAATCACCCTCGCCGATAACAAAAATCGTCCGCGAGATGTCTCAGCCGAAGAAACCCTACGGATATACGAAGAGTTTTTATCAGATGTTGCCAAATCGCCTTGTTTTTTTGCCAACATTTTACTTTACGCAAACCAAAAAAGTAGTGCGCATTTTTTGATGGATGCTGTCTGCGGAGAAGCTATCAAAGAAGGAACTTGTGAAATTCAGGAAATTCCCAGTACGGCCACACCGTTGGAATTGCAGGAAGTAAATCAGCCTTACTGCAATCTTCTACCACCCTCTTTAGCATTCTGGCCAACCGCTTATACACTTGATGAACTTTCTTCTTTCTTTCGGCTGCCAATACTATTTGATGGCGAGAATATCGAAATAAAGAAGGAAACTGCTCCGAAGTTGGAGCAAACTGGCATTTACCTTGGACAAACCAACAATGGGTTGAGCGCTTTTATCGATGCATCATCCTTCAAAAAACACGCTTTCATATGTGGTGTTCCCGGCTCTGGTAAAACTAACACCATGCTGCATCTCGCTAATAGCCTATGGCATCATAAAAAGCTAATCAAGGATGATACCGATAATTTGTCGGTCACTTTTAAAGAAGAAAGTGATCCTATTCCTTTTTTGGTTTTGGAACCCGCCAAGCGTGAATATCGAGAACTTTCTAGGTATGATATTCCAGAGTTAATTATTCTTTCTCCTTCAGCTAGTACAAAATTTCCTATGAGGTTGAATCCCTTCGAATTCCCGAAAGGACTCACACTTTCAGAACATATCTCTAAACTGTGTCAGGTTTTTGAGGGTGCTTTTCCGATTGCTCCACCAGCTCCTTTTATATTGGATAAAGCTATCGAAGGTATTTATCGAGCACATGGTTGGAATACCAATGATATTAACACCGGGGAAAAAGAATATCCGACCATGTCGGAATTATATGATCGCTTTCAAAAAGAACTTAGCCAAACAACTTATGACAGCGAAATTCAAGGTAATATTCAATCTGTTCTGGAAATGCGTATTGGCAGTCTCCTACGTCGGGAAATGAAGGACATTTTTGATGTAAAACACTCTACATTCTCTCCAGAGGAATGGCTAAAGCACCCTGTCATTGTAGAACTCGAATCGTTAGGAGAAGGTCCTGCCAACTTTGTTACGTTGTTATTATGTACCCTCATTCGAGAAACTTTGAAAGCCTCTCCTCGTGCAGATGAAGAAAAGGTTGTCCGGCATATCATTTTTATCGAAGAAGCCCATAACCTTATCGCTCCTGAAGCACAAGTAGCATCTGGTCAAGATTCAAATCCTAAAATTGCTGCTACAGCATATATCGTTAAAATGTTAGCAGAGGTTCGTGCTTTACGCGAAGGTATTATCATCGCAGACCAGCTTCCTACTGCTATGGCACCTGAAGTTATTAAAAATACTAATATCAAGCTGATTCATAGACTTACCTCTATAGATGATCGACAACTGATTGGCAGCACAATGTCTGCTAGTGGCATTCAACTAGAACATGTTGCAGTTTATCGTCCGGGTGAGGCCCTAATGTCTTATGAAGGACTTCAGCGACCATTTGAACTCAGAATTCAAGAGCAAAAAGGTCATGGTTCTGAAACGCCCAATGACGACGAACTATATGATATTATGCTTCACAAGCCAGCATTTTTTCAGTTGGCGCAAAAAGAAGAAAATCTAAAGCTAGAAACTCTAAAAGAAAATGTTAAATCACTAAAGAAAAAGGAGGTTGAAGCTCTTTGTGCACTCTCCGAATATGACTCATCCGTACATACATCCACTCAAATCACAGATTTCTATTGGCACATGGAAAATATTTACACCTCGATTGTAATACTTCGTTCACAATACCGAAGAGACTGTCAGGCGATAAATGAACTTTTCATTTCAGCCGAAAGAAAAGCGATGTTGGATGAATTGATTCGCAGTATAGGAGAATCTCTCCAACAAAAAATCAAAAATAACGTTGTTTTTCTTGATTCGAATGGCCAATTAGAATGAGGTATTATTATGGCTGAAAATTTTAGTATTGAGCATTCCAGAACGAAAATCACTGAGGTAAAGAAAACTATTGAAGATAAAAAACAAAAGCTGGACGAGTTAAAGCAACAAAAAAAGAGTCTTATGGATGCCGGGCTTGCGTTGGATTCTTCAAATTTAGATTCAGCTGTTCAAGCTACCCTTATGGAAAGCATTAACGATTCTCTGCGTGATGTTGAGAACAAAGCTTATGACGTTTCGAAGGATGCAAATCAGAATCTACAGAGCCTTGAACAAATCCGGCAAAATGTTGACGATGAAATCACAGATAGTCAAAAGGCGAAGAAGAAACTCGACCAAACCAAGAAGCTGTTAGACACATTAGGTGTTGGAAAATCATTGGAGAAAGGAGTAAACAAGCTGGATGACCACTTACAGGAAGCAACCGGCTTAAAAGGTGAAGTCATTTCAGCTATGCAGGATTTGGAAAAAGTCTACCGTCAGTTAGATCAAATTTAAAATGGGAGGAATTATTTATGGGCTTACTCGGATCTCTTTTTTCGGCAGCCGCCGATATCGCAAAGGAAACTATCACAGAAACAATGAATCAAAATGAAACCGAAAAATTCATTAAGATAATGATGGAGCGCGATGCTCAAAACGCTGAAGCAAATGAAAAACTCTATCAAGACTGGCTCACGCATGAAAGAAGCAACTATTTTGCGGCTAAAAAGAATACTATCATTCATGATGCCTTTGATGTTCTGATGGATTCTTTTGAGGATACCGGAAAATTTGATTTTTCTGCTGTGGATAGTTTGAGCGATGAACTGAAGAGCAGCGATAGCTATAAGCAGGAGGCAGCTGATGTTGTTAATCTATGCTGCGAAGCTCTAGTTAAACTGCATCAAAAGTGTTGTATTTCCATTCGATTTGTTATGCAGACAATTCACAATTTACAGCGCTTCGCCGATATTGTCCCTAGCATTCGAGGCTTGGATCGTCATTATGATGCTTTCTTCCCTGTTGACAATGCCGATTGCAGTTTTTTGACAGATTTCGACAGCATTGCGGAAGGATTAGAAGCTGCCAAAAATGATTCTGATAATTATCTCGCGATGGTTGGAAGCAACAGTCCGTTGTCAAGGCTTGCAGCTTTGAAAGATATTTTGAAATCGGAAGACTATGTTGCTGCTGTTTCCAATTTACTTTTTGCCGATCAAGAGGTTGCTCCTTATGCAGGTATGAAAAAAATGATTCTCTGTCTCTCTATGGAGGAAACAGACGAAGCTACCGCTCTTCTTTTGGATACATATTGTACGGTTATTATGAATTATTTACGGCTTTCAACAGCTAAAGAAAAAGTCGGAAAAGATAATCCTTTTATTTCTGCATCAACAGAGCAAATCCTGCCAATCGATCTTTTGATTGCTCAATCTATTAAATCTTCGAAATCTGGTAGCCCGCAGGAAGTTGATACCAATCTCGATGAGTTCCTTGAATATTATCCTCTGATTTGTACATCTAGCTGGGAAAATCAGCTTTTCATACTTCAGAAAGTTTTTGCTTACCTCAAAATGTATTCTCAGGAGAGAAAGGTTCTTGAATTTTTAGTCAAAAACAATATTCCTCGTACTGAGCAAATTGATCGTCGGTTAAACTTTTTGAAAAATCTTAATCAAAATGACATTAGTAATGCGGCCAACAGCATAGAGGAATTTAGCATTCAGACAAGTGATAATGAAATTGCATATGATTATCGATTTATTTCTTGGACAGTTTCGGAAATAAACTCCTATATGAACCTTTTAACTAGCGAGGACAAAACACTCGATCTTCCTATGGTTGTTGCTGAATGGAACAAGAAAATTCCTCAAAAAAATATTCGCTGGAGTACAGATGCTATGCAAGTTTACCTTGATAAGTATCTCCATGAAAATTTTGGTGATCTGTATACAACCAAAATTAAAAACTGCGGTGCAGTACTCTCAAATGAAGTAGAGTACGAGCCTTCCGTCTATATTGAAGCAACCGACAGCGCTAAATATCCGTGGCTTTCGTTTGTTGTTACTGGTGAACAGCTTACCATGACACAAGTTTCCTTCGCTATTTATGCGTTGTATCTGCCTACGAAAGACTCCCAATGCACTCAGGCGGTTGATACAATCGAACAGAATCAGAAATACCAAAATCGACTGATTACTTTAAAACAAGCTCAGAATCCTAAAATCAAGAATTATATTGAGTCCATCAATGAAATTCTGATTTCTGGTCTTGAAGCATGGCTAAATAACAACAATACTTCTAGCATGTATGATTAAGGAGAAAAAGTATGGAAGACATCAATACCTTAACTCAAAAAGCCAATTCAGGTGACGCTGTTGCCATGCGTAAGCTGGGTTATGAATACCTGATTGGAAAAAACATTCAAAAAGACGAAAAAAAGGCATTTCAACTTTTCCGTGCAGCTGTTTGGGAAGGCGATTTGAATGCGACAATATACTGTGGCTATTGCTGTAAAACTGGTGCCGGTCTTGAAAAGCCTAACATCGTCGCAGCCGCACGATACTACGAGTATGGTGCACGTGCAGGAGTTGCCGCAGCGCAATATGAACTTGCCAGAATCTATATTGATAAAGAGATGGGGGATGCTTGCTTTATTGGCGGTGCTAATCCGTATATTGGTTGCGAACGATGGCTGAAAAAAGCTGCGGAACAAAACTACATCTATGCTGAAGAGTTGCTCGCCGATAAATATTATGAGGGTGTTTATATCGTCAAAGATGTTAAGGCTGCAATTTATTGGTATGAAAAAGCAGCAAACCAAGGCAGCGTCTACGCTATGTATCGGGCCGGATACATTTATTACTCCGAACCAATCGACTACAACAAAGCTGGTCAGTGGTTCTCACTCGCCGCAGAAAAGGGAGACAAAGATGCCGAAGAAGTTTTGCGCAATAATCTGAGGTATAATCGCTTTACCAAAAAATGGGACGCAGTTCGTTAATCGAACTATTTCCAAAATAGCATAAGAGCCGCGCATCCATGTCGTTTTTGACCTCATGAATGCGCGGCTTTTATAAAGTGCAAAAGGAGTGTGATGCCATGACCCAACTGCAAACCGACCTTGCCCATCTCCGCAACGAAAAAGCTAAAGCAGAGCAGAAGCTGCGCTCTTGCCAGCACCGGGAGAAGATCCTTGAGCACCGGATGTCGGAGCTAAACCGGAGAGAGCGTGTGCATCGTCTTTGCACCCGTGCTGGAATGCTGGAAAGTTTTCTGGTCTGTCCGGGAGAACTGACCGATGATCAGGTGATGGAACTGCTGAAAATCTCGTTCCGTCAACCGGAAGTCGTGCTGGCTCTTGCAAAGATGGTGCATGATGTTCACGAACGCGGCAACGTCCAAAACCCTTTAGAATAAAGGGCGCAATTATACACCGTTCCGGTGAAATTGCGGTCTTGCAGACGGCTCGATGAAATCGAAGCTGGCGTTTATGCGCCAGCCCGATTCCATCCCAAGGAAAACTGCATTTTCCTTGCGCTGCTTTGCAGCTGTCCTTTTGCCCGCTACCATAAAACACGCATAGAAAAAGCCGATTGGAAACAGAAACATTTCCAATCGGCTTATCTTTTTGTTAGGCAGATTTCTTTTCAGCTAATGCCCGGACTTCCTCAATTGAAAGGTCGGTGTACTTTGCCACCTTTTCACAAGGCACACCATCTGCCAACATTGCCAATGCGTGTTTGACCGATGTTTCATGCTCGGTTTCATCCCGCATCTTTTCCATAGCTCTGCACATAGCTGCCACTCCCTTCGTGTCTTCTTTGAAATAACGAACCCTCTGTGCCAAAATGGAATAATTCATATCCTTAGAGTTGGTACAGAAAAAGTCGTGCATCAGTTTTCCTAATGCGGTTTCGTCCTTGATTTGTGAGTTCACATAAACGATGTGTGCCTGATCGTTGAAAGCCGTTCCAGTTTCCCGAACTGTACGGTCAACATGATAAATTGGAAGGCCTGCCTTTAATACGTCATTTTCCGTGATAAAGATAACGTATGTTTCGTTCAGCGCATCGTAATCATCGCCCGCATCAGTCAGGTTTGCATCCAACAGACTACTGTTATACCGTGCACGTTTTTCACTCGCACCACGGTCACTGCGCTGCACCTCAATATTATATGCACGGTTTTCCCGATCTACCGCCAAAATATCCAAACGAACGGAACGGCCTTGCAGATTTTTAATGCTGTACTGGCCATGGACCTCTTTAACGGTCAAGTCATCACGTTTCAAGATAATTTGCAAAAGGAACTCAGCACAAGCACGTTCTTCAAACACCGCAGCCATGAAATCATCGTCAATCAACCGCAAGCCACGCAACCGCTGCAAATCTTCTTCATGTTTCCGTTCAAAATCCAGTTCCTGTTGTGATTTTCTTTCCGACATTGGCTCACCAGCTTTCTGCTTACTTATCCAAAATAATAGTACCATAATTCCGTGATTTTTACAAGAGAACGATTCAAATGTCATCAGGGGGTGATGCCTATTCCGTGTCCGCATTTCAAAATCACCATCGTCAAGCGCAGCCAAGGACAGTCCGCTGTTGCTGGGGCCGCTTACCAGAGCGGCGAACGGCTGTTCAGCGAGTACGACCAGAAAACGAAATTCTACAACAAAAAGAAAGAACTTGTCCACGCTGAGATCATGCTGCCGTCCTATGCGCCGCCCGGATATGCAGACCGGGCGACCCTCTGGAACGCCGTGGAAGCCGTGGAGAACCAGTGGAACTCCCAGCTTGCCAGGCGCATCGTGCTGGCGTTCCCGGTAGAGGTGCCGAAGGAACAGTATCTTCCCATGCTCAAAGAATTTTGCAACGAGCAGTTTGTTTCCAAGGGCATGATTGCCGATTTTGCCATCCACGACAAGGGAGATGGAAACCCACACGCCCACATTCTGCTGACCATCCGGGCAATGGACGAACACGGCAAGTGGTTGCCGAAAGCCAGAAAGGTTTATGACCTTGACGAGAACGGTGAGCGCATCCGGCTCCCTTCCGGCAACTGGAAGTGCCACAAGGAAAACACTGTGGACTGGAACGACCAGAAGTACGCCGAGGTCTGGCGGCATGGCTGGGAGACCATCACCAACCGCTATCTGGAAGCTGCTGGCAGACCAGAACGTGTTGACCTGCGCTCCTTTGAGCGGCAGGGCATCCAGCAGATACCGACCGTCCATCTTGGCCCCGCCGCACACCAGATGGAAAAGCGTGGAGTGGAAACTTTTCTCGGTAATCTGAACCGGGATATTCGTGCAACCAACAGCCTGATGCAGTCCATCCGCAGCGCCATCCGTGGGCTGCAACGCTGGATCGCAGACCTGAACGAAAAGAAGCAACTTCTTCTGGACGCTTTGGAAAAGGCGAAAGAACCCACGCTGTCCGACCTGCTGGTGGATTACTTCAACCTCCGCACCGAACAGCGTGGCGATTGGTCTGGCAAGGCAAAACTGAAATGCACTGTCCGGGACTTTGAGGAAGTCAAACGGGCTGTGGACTACCTGAAAGCCCATTCTCTGAACACCGTTGAGGACTTGAACCAAGCCATTGACAGTTTAAACCACACCGCTGCTCCTCTCCGCAGGCAGTTGAAGCAGAACGAAAACTGTATGCGGGCAATCGCCCAGATCAAGGACGCTGCCGCCGCCCATGCCAAGCTGAAGCCCATCCACGATACCTTTATAAAGAAGAACTTCAAGCTGACCAAGGACGCTTATGCCGCCCAGCACAAAGAGGAGCTGGACACCTTTAATAAAGCTGTCCGCACTCTGATGAAACTGAACGGCAGCACAGCGGTAGATTTTTCGGCATTGGATGCCGAATTTTCTGCGCTGCAATCCAGCAGCGCAGAACTGCGTACCCAACTGGAAACCTTGCAGCCGGATGTCTCTGCCCTGAAAAATATCCGCAAGTATATCGACATGGTGCTGAATAAGCAGCAGCTTTCTGTACCGGGCGGCAAGACCCCGGAAAAGGAATCGGTGCTGAAAAAGTTGGAAGAAGCCAAGGCAGCACAGTCTGTAATAAAAACGGAAGCGAAAAATCACACACAGGAGCTTTAAGGAGGGAGCAACATGACCTACACTCAAGCCCAGATCGACAAAGCCAATGCGGTGGATCTGGAAAAATTTCTCCGGGCGCAGGGCGAAACGCTGGTGCGCAGCGGAAAAGAGTACCGCTGGAAAGCCCACGACAGCCTGACCGTCTGCGGCAACAAATGGTTCCGGCACAGCCAGAGCAAGGGCGGCTTTCCGGTGGATTTCGTGATGGAATTTTACGGCAAGTCCTTCCCCGAAGCGGTGCAGATGCTGACCGGAGAGCCGGGCGAAGCCCAGCCGGAGGCTGACCCCGCCTCCTCTCCGGCGTTTCGCTTGCCGCTGCGGAACGTCACCAACGCCAACATCCTGAACTATCTGACACAGGAACGGAAACTCAGTCCCTCGCTGGTGAACTTCTTCATCGCTGCCGGAGATATTTACGAAGACGCCACCCACCACAACGTGGTCTTTGTGGGGCGGGATGCAGACGGGCGTCCCCGCTACGCAAGCAGCCGTGGGATTCGGGAAAGGTTTCGGCAGGATGCAGCCGGTGCAGAAAAGGCATTTGGCTTTGCCCATCGCGGCACCGACAAGCAGTTGCTGGTCTTTGAAGCGCCCATCGACCTGCTGTCCTTCATCGAACTGTTCCCGAAAAACTGGCAGCAGCACAATTATCTGTCGCTGGGCGGGGTGTCGGGCAAGGCGCTGCGGCAGTTTCTCTCAGAACGTCCGGACATGGAGCGGGTGTTCCTTTGTCTGGATGCAGACAAAGCCGGAGAGGATGCCTGCAAGCGTCTGGCTGCTCTGCTGCCGGACACCGTGAGCGTGACCCGCATCCAGCCCTGCATGAAGGACTGGAACGATGTTCTGGTGCACCGGGCAGAGATCCCGAACCGCAATTATTTCAAAAGCATCGTGCTGAAAGAACCGTCAAAACCGGAAACGGTGAAGATCATCCGCATGAGCGATGTGGAACTGACTCCGGTGGAATGGCTCTGGAAGCCGTATCTGCCCTTTGGAAAGCTCAGCGTGCTGCAAGGCAATCCGGGCGAGGGCAAGACCTACTTTGCCATGCACCTTGCAGCTGCCTGCACCAATGGAAAGCTGCTGCCCAACATGGAGCGCATGGAACCTTTCAACGTGATCTACCAGACTGCCGAGGACGGTCTGGGCGATACGGTCAAGCCCCGCCTGATCGAAGCCGGTGCAGACCTTGACCGGGTGCTGGTCATTGACGACAGCGATGTGCGGCTGACGCTCTCCGATGAACGAATTGAAAAAGCCATTGTCGAGAACAACGCCCGACTGGTCATCATCGACCCGATTCAGGCGTATCTCGGTGCCGACGTGGACATGAACCGGGCAAACGAAGTCCGGCCCATCTTCATGCGGCTGGGACAGGTAGCGCAGCGAACAGGCTGCGCTATTTTGCTGATTGGGCATCTGAACAAAGCCGCCGGAATGCAGAGCTTACAGCGAGGTCTCGGCTCCATCGACATTGCAGCCGCCGTGCGCAGCGTCATGTTTATCGGCAAGCTGAAGCACGACCCGACCATGCGCATCCTGACCCACGAGAAAAGTTCCCTTGCCCCGCCGGGCGTGTCGCTGGCGTTCTCTCTGGGGGACGAGGGCGGCTTCCGATGGGTCGGTGAGTACGACATTACCGCAGACGAGATGCTGTCCGGCATTGAGCCGCAGCGGGAAACCAAGACCCAGCAAGCCAAAGACCTGATCTGCACCCTGCTTGCCGGAGGAAAGCAGGTGTTCAGCGAGGACATCGACAAGGCGGCTCTGGAAAGGGGCATCCCCGGCAGAACCGTCCGGGATGCCAAACGGGAACTGGGCGATGCCCTGAAAAGCAAGATCGTGGAAGGTCGCAAAAAGGTCTTTTGGATGGAATAAACCATTTGACTGGCAGAAAATTTTGGCTGGCAAGAAAATCATGGTACACCCACAGTTGCCAGTCTGCCAGCCAAATTGGGAAAATGACGATTTAAGGAGGAATTGAATGGAAAATGTGAAAGTGCCCGAAAACAAGAACCTCACCCCTGACGGGTCTTTTAAGACGAAGGATGGCCGTACCACCTATCTGGTGAGCGTGTTTTTTAATCACGACAGCATAGAAACCGCTGAGAGCAAGGTGAAGCGGCTTATCATTGCCGACCTGAAAAAGAAATGTGGTTAAAATCCACTTCCCACCTTGACAACTCTAATCAGAGGACACCCTGCTGCACGCTATGGAAACCGCCAGTGTGGACAGTATGCCGGAGGGCGTGGAGCGTCAGGGCATCGGCACCCCGGCAACCAGAGCCGCCACCATCGAGAAGCTGGTGCAGAAGGGCTTTCTGGAACGCAGGGGCAACAAGAAAACCAAGGTGCTGTTGCCTACCGACAAGGGCAAAGCCCTTATTACCGTAATGCCCGAAGAAATCCAATCCCCGGAAATGACCGCCGATTGGGAAACAAAGCTGCTGCAAATCGAGCGTGGCGAAATGGAGCCGGGTGAATTTATGACTGAGATCAATACGATGATTACCGAACTGGTAAAGAACACGGAAATGAAAAAAGGAGCGAATGCACTTATGAAAAGCAAGATTATTGGTGTCTGTCCGAACTGTGGTGCAAATGTTGTCGAGCGTGAGAAGGGCTGGTTCTGTGAGAACCGGGAGTGCCGCTTCGCTTTGTGGAAGGATAACGCCTATTTCAAGCGTCTGGGGAAACATCTGGATGGTCGCATGGTGGACAAGCTGCTGCGGGATGGTCGGGTCCGGCTGAAGGACTGCAAGAGCGCCAAGGGCAAGACCTACAATGCCACCGTGCTGCTGTCCTGTGAAGCTGATGGCCGCAGCAAGTTTTCGCTGGAATTTGAAGGTGGGTGCTGATGGAGCAGAAAAAAGAAGCGGTTTACCTTATCAACGATGAACGCTATCTCCACCTCCGGGAAAACGGTGCAGGAGTCGGCTTTGCCACCTACAACAAGGTAACTGGTGAGCCGCTGGAAAGCGGGCAGATCTCGGAAAAGAACCTGCCGCCCGATGGCAGGAACGCCATTTCTGCCGCCCGGAACTGGTATCTGTTTGAACTTTCGGACGATGACCGCAAGGTCATCCAACAGGAAAGCGTACAGATCCTCGAAAACATCCCGCAGGCGGGCATCGGCAGACGGCGCATCTGGGAGCCGGAAACGCTGCCGAAGGATATTCGTCTCATCAACAGCCACTATGATGACCTCTATCGCATTCCAGATGGCGGCGTGATTCAGGTGGATTACCCGGATGGGCGCAGTTTTACGGCACGGGTGGAACATCTGGATGATTATCACTTTGACATGGGCGGTCTGGGCAATGTGTTCCACATCTGCCAGTTTGCCGAGGTCATGGAGCGGAACCATGCCGACTTCTACCCCGAAATTCAGACACAGGACGAGCAGGCCGCATGGGAACTGGGTGGCAAAGGTTATCTTGCCATCCAGTCCTGTGAGGATGGATGGGACTACACCATTTACCACAGCGATTTTTCCGTGATGGACGGCGGGCAATTGGATGCCCCGGAACTGACCATTCAGGAAGCCCGTGAGCAGATTCTGGAAGCACACCACATGGAAAAGGGGCGGCGGCTGTTGCAGGACTACGATGCCGTCATGGATAAAGTTGCGGAAGCCGAGGAACTGAGTGCAGACCATCGCCCTTCCACACTGGAAAAGCTGGCAGAACTGGCAAGTGATACGTCTGCGCCAAAATCCTCTGCACGTTCTGCACCGGAACTGTGAGGTGGACGATGCAGCAAAAATGGGATCAGAATTTTGACGGTGAACCCATGACGGACATCCCGCAGAAGTTTCTGAACGCAGGGTGCGATGTTTATATGGTGATGCAGCTGCGGCATGACGAAAAAAACCTCGATGAAAGATTTGCTTCCATGCGGGAACTGCATCGTCGGGGCAAAACGCCAGACCCGGAGCATTATGAGGTCACCTACTATGCTGATTTGCCCGCCATGTGGCAGGATGTGCCGGACAACGAGGTTCTGGAAGAACTGTTTCAGATGTTCAACCTCTCCCGTCCGCAGGATTTTGAGGGGCACAGCCTGTCCGTCAGCGATGTGATTGCACTCAAACGCAATGGCGAGATATCTGTGCATTATGTGGACAGCATCGGCTTCAAGGAACTGCCGGGGTTTCTGGACAAGCAGCCGGAACGCCCTTCGGTGCTGATGAATCTAAAGGAAAAGTGCGATGCCCCGGAGTGCAATCCCACGGTATGCCGGAAAGTGAGGGCTGAACATGAACTTTAACCATGAGGAACTGATGCTGATGATGCTCTACAACACCGGCACCCGGATGGGGCTTGTCCACGAACTGCGGCTCATGCAGTGCTACCTGATGCCCGATGAAACTGCCCTGCGGGAACTGTCGGAGGGGGTTATCGAAAAGCTGAAGCTGCTGACCGATGCGGAGTTTGCCGAACTGGAATTTCCCCCGGACTGATTTTTGCCGCCTGCGGGCGGCGTACATAAAGTATTTTGTTCTTCCAAAAGATATGCTATAATCAAATCAGACAAAATTCCTCTCTTCAAGCGATTTCTCCGCAATTTTCCCGTGGCTCTGCTCGTATCAAGATTAAGGGACTGAATTTTATTGTCAGAACGGAGGAACCATTATGGCAATCTTTGAAAAGACCATCCGAAACAAAAACTTTGACAAGTTGCTTCGGAAGCTGGAAAATGAAATTCCAGACAGCAGTTGGTCTGCAGATTTGGAGGCAGGCAGTGATTTCAAAGAGGGCGATGCTCGGTGCAGTGTCCGGGTGTTTGAACGGTACAGCATGATGGGCGGCAACCGCCTGAGTCTGACTCTGACCATGTTCCAGAATGCGGACAGTCCGGTTCGGCTGTCTGCCATCACCGCAGGAGGCAGTCAAGCGGTGTTCTTCAAGGTGAACACCCTCGGAGAAGAATCTTTTCTGAACGATGTAAAAGACCTGCTGGAAGAAATTTTGGAGGAGTAAAATGTTTTTTGGATGGTTTGACGCTATATTCAGCTTCATTTTCCCAATCCTGTTCCTGCTTTTTATTGGAATGTTTTTCTTTGCTCTAATTTCAAATCTCCGCACATGGAACAAAAACAACCACTCGCCGCGGCTTACCGTTCCGGCAACAGTGGTAGCAAAGCGCACCGATGTTGCGCATTCCAGCAGTGCCAATGCCGGAGATATGTCCGGTGCGCACGGATACGACACTAGCACATTTACATCGTACTATGTGACTTTTCAGGTGGAGAGCGGCGACCGGATGGAATTTGAAGTGGACGGAAGCGATTATGGTCTGCTCGTGCAGGGCGACATCGGAAAGCTGAGTTTTCAGGGCACCCGCTATCTTGGGTTTGAGCGGAGCTAAGTGTTTCTTACATTATATAGTATGGAGTGCTGTATGAACGATTTGTTTATCCAAGGGCTGACCATCGACTGGAACAGAGTTCGCCCATACAATTATGTTCGTCAGATTCCTGCCATCAGTGGAATCGACACTTTTACATTCCATAAGCCCATTACGTTCTTTGTTGGCGAAAATGGAAGTGGAAAATCTACGCTTCTGGAAGCAATCGCTGTTGCTTACGGCTTCAACGCAGAGGGTGGAACGAAGAACTATTCATTTTCCACATACAACTCCCATTCGGAACTATGTGAGGCTATGACGATTTCCAAGGGGTATCGCAGACCAAAGTTCGGGTATTTTCTCCGAGCAGAGAGTTTCTATAATGTAGCCACCAAGGAAATCGACTATTCCGATGACGATCATCCCTCCAAAGGCTATCACCAAAAATCACACGGTGAAAGTTTCCTCGCCATTGCGCAGGACTACATGGGTGCAGATGGAGTCTATATTTTTGACGAGCCGGAAGCCGCTTTATCCCCGCAGCGGCAGCTCACGTTACTGATCAACATTTATCGGTGTGCCCAAGAAGGGGCGCAATTCATTATCGTATCACATTCACCCATTCTCCTCGGAATGCCTGATGCTGAGATTTTTAGCTTCGACAATGGCACGATTCATCCTTGTCAGTATGAAGATACGGACAGCTACGTTATCACCAAAACATTTGTAAATAATCGGCAGCATTTTTTGAACCAGCTTCTGAACGAAGAAACGTAATGCCGGGAAAGGACATTCCATATGAGTGATTCTACGTTGAAAGAGCTTTGGCAGCAGGTCGCTGAAAAGAAAAGCTGCGAAGCAAAACAGAAAGAACTGACCGCCCAGAGAGATACGCTTGCTGATTGCCTGAAAAAGCTGGAAAAATCCAAGCTGGCAGAGCAGGCTGATGTGGACCGTCTGGAGGGACACAGCCTTGCCGCATTTTTCTATCAAGTGATTGGAAAAATGGATGAAAAGCTGGACAAAGAACGGCAGGAAGCCTATGCAGCCCGCGTCAAGTACGATGCGGCTCTCCATGATCTTTCTTCCGTTGATGCCGACTTGAAGCAGATTCAAAATAGACTGGCACGGCTGTCCGATTGCGAAAGTCAGTATCAAGCTGCTCTTTCCGAAAAAATCAAAAGCATCAAAGTCTCTGCCCACCCTGCCGCACAGCAGCTTGCGGAAAGCGAAAGCCGCATTGCCGCACTGAAAGTTCAAAAGCGGGAGCTGCTGGAAGCCATCAACGCAGGAAAGACTGCCTTGCATACGGTCAACGAAGTTCTCGAAACCCTCGACAATGCCGAGGGCTGGAGTACATGGGACGTAATGGGCGGCGGTTTGATGGCCGATCTTGCCAAGTATGAGGAACTGGACGATGCGCAGAAACAAATCGAACAGCTTCAAGTGGAACTGCGGCGGTTCAAAACTGAGCTTGCTGATGTTGAGATCACCGCAGACCTTCAGGTTACGGTGGACAGCTTTTTGAAATTTGCGGATTTCTTCTTTGACGGCCTCTTTGCAGACTGGGCAGTTCTGGATCACATCAATCAGGCACAGAGCAGAGTGGAGAATACCAAAGGTCAAATCAAGCGAGTCCTCGCACTTCTGAAAAAGATGCGCGAAGATGTTGATGTCCAAATCGCTGACGAAAAAGAGAAGCAGGAGCAGCTTGCAGTGGAAACTGAACTGTAAGTTTGAAGAGTCCGCTTATGTGATATGATTCGATAAAACCGAATTTACAGGAGGTGTTTCGATGAAAACAAGAAGGTTTGCTTTATGTCTGGCAACGGTTTTTCTGGTGGCGATTTATATCAATATTCAGAGAAGCCATACTTTCACCCTTTCAAACGATGAGGGCACCATAAAGACAGAACAAATACAGCCACTTTGGGGAACTGTAAAAGTGAGCGGTGATTGTGATACTGAGGTGGTCTTTACCGATGTAGAGACTGGAGAAAAATACAGAATCGGATATATTACACAGGGCGTAACGGAAAGAATCAAACTCGAAAGAGGCAAATGGTATAAGGTGGCGGGCGGAGGTAACCTTACACTGAATCCGGTAAACATTCGAGTCGAATAAATGTAAGTTCCTTGCGGGCAGCTATGAAAGCTGAAGCTGAGAAGAAAGTTTTGAATATTCACATATGAAGGAGTACAGTTCTATGAGTTACGGTTGGGCAACTGTTTTCACTTTAGCGGCATGGTTTGCAGGGCTTGTGATTGATGTAAATGTGCGGGTCGGCGACCTCGGTTTACGAACCGTGCTTCCCGTCATCGTGATGGGGTGCTGCGTTATGAAGTACATAAAGGGCAATAGCAAATAATCTTATCTCGATACACTTTCCAGCGGGCAACCCCAAAACGGTTGCCCGCTATTTTTATACCCTAAAATCTGAAAAAGGAGGCCAAAATGCCAAGCAAAACCGAAGAATATCTCGCCCTTGCCCAGCGCACGGCCAACGGCTTGACCCGATACTGGGAAAGCTGGACGGATTACCTGACCACTGCGTCCCGGCTGTACAAGTACCCTTTTGCGGACCAGCTCATGATCTACGCCCAGCGCCCGGATGCCACCGCCTGCGCCGACTTCGACATCTGGAACAACCGGATGAACCGCTATGTGCGCCGAGGTGCCAAGGGCATCGCCCTGCTGGACGAATCCAGCGGATTTCCGCGCCTGCATTACGTCTTTGACGTAAGCGACACCGGGGTGCGCCGCAATTCCCGTGATCCGGAGGTGTGGCAGTACAACGATGACCTGAAACAGCCTGTTTCGGAAATGCTCGCCGCCACCTACGGCATCAGCGGAGAGCGTGTAAGCCAGCAGCTTGCCGATGTTGCCGGGAAACTGGTGGCGGATTACTGGGACAACAACGGCGGCGACATTCGTGCCATCGTTGACGGTTCGCTCTTGATGGATTATGATGAAGCCGGGGTGGAGATGCAGTTCAAGTCTGCCGCCGCCATCAGCGTCACCTACACGCTGCTGGAACGCTGCGGCTTTGAGCCGGCAGGGTGGTTCGACAAGGACGATTTTCAGGCAATCTACAATTTCTCTACCCCGGATAGTGTCTACGCCCTCGGCGCAGCAGTCAGCGACATGAGCCGGGAGGTGCTGCGGAACATTGAGCGCACCGTAAAAACAACCATTCGCCGCCGTAATGCAGAAAGGAGCCAATATGAATACGAACAGCAATCTGAACTACACGCAGACCGGGGATTACCTTCTCCCGAACCTGACCCTGAACCAGCCCCGGAAGCCGCTGGGCAAGTACGGCAGGCTGCGCCGGACGTACCTGAAGGAGCAACGCCCGGTGCTGTACCACACGATGCTCCTGAACGGGAGCCTGTACCCGCACCTGATGGAGGTGGAGCAGACGGCAGAGAACCGGATGCAGCAGACCATGGCGCAGCTTCTGAAACAGAACCCGGTCCCGGACAAGGAGCAGAATCAGATGGCATGGGTGCAGCACATGAACAGCCTGAAAGCGCAGGCCGAGGAACTGGTGCTGAACGAACTGATTTACAGTTAAGTTTCTTTGATGCCCACATTCCCACCGAAGTCCAGCAAATTGAAAAAATCGACCAAGCGGAGAGCGAAAAAACGCCCTCCGCTTTTTCGTTATCTCAAGCGGAAATTGAGAACGAACTGCGTAAGCATGGCTCAGGATTTGAGGGCGGTAAGCAGCGCATTATGGCACTGTACCAGACCCAGCCAGACCGCAATCTCCGTGCCAAAGCGTTGGCAAAAGAGTACGGCACTGGTGGGCACTCCCATGATTTTCTGGACGGCAGCAGGGGATTCGTCAACCATGACTGGAAGGGGCTGGAATTTGACCACTATCCTGACCACCAGAAAATCACCCTGAAATGGGCACAGGTGGAAAAGTATATCGACCTGATGATTCAGTCCGACCGCTACCTGACGGACAAGGAGAAGGAGCATTACACGCCCCCTGTGCCCATCACCGTAGAACCAGATGCTACCTTGACTCATGCCAAAAACCTGATCCGGGATTTCTGTCTGGAGGGATATGATTCTGAACCGGACTTCTCCAATTTGTCCAAGATCGGCATCGCCTACACCAACGCCACAGACGAGGAGATTCCCATTCAAGTTAATGTGGATTTGGTGGGATACCGTGTGGAGCGGTATCTGGGCGAGGTGTTGATCGACGAGCGACAGTACGAAAGTCTGGAAGATCTGACCGAAACAGAGTTGGAAGCACTGGATTTCTCCGAACTGGTCAGCGTTACGGACGAGGAACTGGAGCATTACCACAGCAAAGCAGACGAACGCCCAGCACTGCTACCGTTGGATGCCGCCACCGAGTACAACGCTCTGAAGGAACAGCACCCGGATGCGCTGGTAGGCTTTGAGCAGAACGGGCAGTTTGAGTTTTACGCAGATGATGCACAAAAAGTCTGCGAACTTCTGGGCGGCAAACTTCTGGAAAAAGAAACAGCACTGGGCATCGTTCCTGTCACCGGCTTCCCCAGCGACCAATGGGTGTACCGTGCCAAACAGCTGTGGCAGCGCGGCGAGACCGTCTATCTTGCCGGGCTGAATGAGGACGGCACCCATTACCAAACCAGGTATCTGCGCCGGGAAGATTATCTTCCGCTGGGTGCTATCGTCCACATGGAGGGGCATTCCTTCCGGGTGGATACGGTCAACTTCGATAAGGGCAGCGTGACCCTGCAAGATGTGGCACTGGCAGAAATGCGGATACCAGTTTTCCGGGAGGAACCGCTGGCGCTTGTCCGGGAGTTGTACGAGGAGCAGGATATGATGGAATCCCCCCTGCCCGATTACAAGGTCGGTGACAATGTTGTGGTCGAACTCCCCACTCGAACTATTGAGGGGAAAGTTGGCTATGTGGGTGAAACGGATGTGCGCATCGACACCAGTGCGCACGGGCAGTCATGGGATAACGAAGTTGTCAATAAGCAACAATTCGAGGAGGGCTTGCGGCAGAACGAACAGGTTACTACGCAGCCAGATGATACTGTAAAAACGGTTGCCATATACCCCGCTGAAGAAAACCGTATGCCTTATGATATTGTGATCCAGACGATTGGCTCAAAATCACCTACTCTGGATGCAGTTGAACCGGAACGATCCACACTTGAACTTGCCGGGAACTTCCACATCACGGATGATGATTTGGGTGTCGGAGGCCCCAAACAGAAATTCGCCCGGAACATCGAAGCTATCCGTACCCTGTTCAAGCTGGAAGAGGAGCACCGGGGTGCCACTGCCGAGGAACAGCAGGTACTTTCGCAATATGTGGGCTGGGGCGGTTTGGCAGATGCCTTTGACCCGAGCAAAGATAGTTGGGCAAAGGAATACGCAGAACTGAAAGGACTGCTTTCCGAGGATGAATACGCTGCCGCCCGTTCCAGTACCCTGAACGCCCACTATACCAGCCCCACCGTCATCCGTGGTATCTACGATGCTGTGAAGCGCATGGGCTTCCGGTCCGGCAACATTCTGGAGCCGTCCATGGGCGTGGGAAACTTCTTCGGTATGATGCCGGACAGCATGGCAGACAGCCGTTTGTACGGCGTAGAGCTGGATTCTATCACCGGGCGCATTGCGAAAAAACTGTACCCGCAGGCTGACATTACCGTTGCCGGTTTTGAGACCACCGACCGCCGTGATTTCTACGATTTAGCGGTGGGCAACGTGCCTTTTGGTCAGTACAAGGTCAACGATAAGGCGTACAACAAACTTGGCTTTAGCATCCACAACTACTTTTTCGCCAAGGCCATCGACCAAGTGCGTCCGGGCGGCGTAATTGCCTTTGTGACCAGCCGCTACACCATGGACAGCAAGGACAGCACCGCCCGCAAGCACATGGCAGAACGTGCCGATCTGCTGGGTGCTATCCGCCTGCCCAATAACGCTTTCCGTGCCAATGCTGGCACGGATGTTGTCAGCGACATTATCTTTTTGCAAAAACGTGACCGCCCCATTGACCATGAGCCGGACTGGGTGCAGTTGGGCAAGACCGAGGATGGCTTTGCCATCAACCAGTATTTTGTGGACCACCCGGAGATGGTTCTGGGCGTACTCTCCACCGAAAGCACCCAGTACGGACGAGAGGAACTGACGGTTGCGCCCCTTGAGGGCATCAGCCTTGCCGACCAGCTTGCAGAAGCGGTGCAGCACATCGAGGGGCAGTACACCGCCGCCGAGGTGGACACTCCCGACATTGCCGAAGAAGAAGCCGCCCGGCGCACCCTGCCTGCCGACCCGGAGGTCAAGAACTTCTCCTATACCGTAGTGGACGGCGAAGTTTTCTACCGGGAAAATTCCGTGATGACGCAGGTGGAACTGTCCGACAACGCCAAAGGCCGTGTAGCTGGTATGGTGGAGTTGCGCCAGATTGTCAACGAACTGATTGACCAACAGTTGAACGACTACCCGGACGAGGACATTAAGGCATCGCAGGCCAAGTTGAATGCCGCCTATGATGCCTTTGCCGCAAAATACGGCCTGATTAACGACAAGAAAAACGCACGCCTGTTCGATGATGACAGTTCCTACTATCTGCTCTGCTCACTGGAGAATCTGGACGAGAATAAAAATCTTAAGTCCAAGGCAGATATGTTCACCAAGCGGACGATTCGGCCAGAGCGTGTTGTCACCAGCGTGGATACCCCCAGCGAAGCGTTGGCGGTGTCCATCGGGGAACACGGCAAAGTAGATCTGCCCTATATGGCAGAACTGCTGGGTACTCCCGGTGACTATGGGCGCATCACCGCAGAGTTGTCCGGCGTGATCTTCAAGGACCCTGCCGCCGACCCCACCGACCCGGAAGCGGGCTGGCAGATGGCAGACGAGTACCTGTCCGGCGATGTCCGGGCAAAGCTGCGGATGGCGCAGTTTGCCGCCGAGACCAACCCGGAATTTGCCGTCAATGTGGATGCGCTGACCAAGGCGCAGCCCAGAGAATTGGAAGCCTCCGAAATTGATGTGCGGTTGGGTGCCACATGGCTTGCACCTGAAATCATTCAAAAGTTTATGACCGAGACCTTCCAGATCCCCTACTATCTGCGCCATGCAGTCAAGGTGAGATATTCTCCTTATACCGCAGAATGGCGTGTAGAAGGCAAAACTGCCACCGGACGGGGCGATATTATCTCCTCTGAAACCTACGGCACATCCCGTGCCAACGCCTACAAGATTTTGGAGGAAACTCTGAATCTGAAAGACGTCCGCATCTACGATGCCATCGAGGATGCCGAGGGCAAGCCCAAACGTGTGCTGAACAAACGGGAGACCATGCTGGCGCAGCAGAAACAGCAGGTCATCAAGGATGCTTTTGCCAACTGGGTCTGGCAGGACCCCCAGCGGCGCATTGCGCTGGTAAAACAGTACAATGAGTTGTTCAACAGCACCAGACCCCGTGAATACGATGGCTCCCACATCAAATTCGTGGGCATGAACCCGGAGATCACCCTCCGGGAACACCAGCGAAATGCCATCGCCCATGTGCTTTATGGCGGTAACACGCTGCTTGCACACGAAGTTGGTGCGGGCAAGACCTACGAAATGGCGGCATCTGCCATGGAAGCAAAACGGCTGGGGCTGTGCCAGAAATCCCTCTTTGTGGTGCCCAACCATTTGACAGAGCAGTGGGCTTCGGAGTTCCTGAACCTCTACCCCAATGCAAAACTTTTGGTGGCACGGCGCAAGGACTTTGAGACTGCCAACCGCAAAAAATTCTGTGCCCGCATCGCCACCGGCGATTATGATGCCGTCATCATCGGCCATTCGCAGTTTGAGCGCATCCCACTGTCCTTTGAACGGCAGGAGCGCATTATTCAGGAGCAGATCTACGAGACCCTTGCCGCCATCAATGAGCTGAAAGTCCACGCAGGTGAGAATTTCTCCATCAAGCAGATGGAAAAGACCCGGAAAACGCTGGAAACCAAGCTGGAAAAACTGCGCTCCGATGAGCGTAAAGACGATGTAATTACCTTTGAACAACTGGGCGTTGACAGGCTTTTTGTGGACGAGAGCCATTTTTACAAGAACCGTGCGAAACGTTGTGCATAAGCCCTTGTTGACAGCAAGGACGAAAAGCACC
>NZ_JAFREJ010000024.1:0-30307 GCF_017377545.1 Faecalibacterium sp. Marseille-Q4164
CAACAAAGCAGACTACTCTGCGGACTGCTTCGCAGCCGCAGAGGTGCTGCACATTCTTTTTGACCACAAAAATGCGGAATGTCGCAGGATTATCCACCAGCGAAGCGCAGAAATCCAGCGATATGTTCGGCAAGTGTCGCTATCTGGACGAGATCACCGGCGGGCGTGGCGTGGTGTTCGCCACGGGCACGCCCGTGAGCAACTCCATGACCGAGTTGTACACGGTCATGCGGTACCTCCAGTACAGCACCTTGCAGCAGAAAAAGCTGACGCACTTCGACTGCTGGGCATCCACCTTTGGTGAGACGACCACGGCCATTGAGCTTGCCCCGGAAGGCTATACTTTAATAGGACGATAAACTTGATTGTCCTAAATTGAAAGATTCCATAAGAAAGGAGGTAGAACAAATGCCTAAAGAACCAAAAATCACCGCACTCTATGAGCGTTTGTCAAGAGATGATGATCTTGCTGGTGAATCGAATTCCATCACCAACCAAAAGAAATATCTGGAAGATTACGCACAAAAGAACGGCTTCAAGAACATCCGCCATTTTACAGATGATGGCTTTTCAGGTGTGAATTTCAATCGTCCCGGCTTTCAATCTCTAATAAAAGAGGTAGAAGCAGGAAATGTCGAAACGCTTATTGTGAAGGATATGAGCCGCTTAGGACGAAATTATCTGCAAGTCGGTTTTTATACGGAAGTTCTGTTCCCACAGAAAAACGTCCGATTCCTTGCAATCAACAACAGCATCGACAGCAACAATGCTTCAGACAATGATTTTGCTCCGTTTTTGAATATTATGAACGAATGGTATGCCAAAGACACGAGCAATAAAATCAAGGCTGTGTTCGATGCCCGGATGAAAGATGGAAAACGTTGCAGCGGCTCTATTCCGTATGGATATAACCGTTTGCCGAACGACAAGCAGACACTTGTTATTGATCCGGTGGCATCCGAAGTCGTAAAGCGCATTTTTCTTCTTGCGAACGAAGGAAAAAGCCCGCGGACAATCGCAGAACTGTTGACAGAGGAAAAAGTCCTGATTCCTGCTGCATACGCAAAGAAATATCACCCGGAGCAGTACAATGGGACAAAGTTCTCCAATCCGTACCTGTGGGGCACCTCCTCCGTAAGAACAATTTTAGGTCGGCAGGAATATCTGGGACACACTGTTTTACGAAAATCTGTAAGCACAAATTTCAAACTTCACAAGAGAAAAGAAACAGATGAAGATGAACAGTACGTTTTCCAGAACACGCATGAACCGATTATATCGCAAGAACTTTGGGATAGTGTTCAGAAACGCAGATGCCGAGTGAATCGTGCTTCTGCTTGGGGAACGCACACCAACCGTTTAAGCGGGTATCTGTATTGTGCCGACTGCGGCAGAAGATTGACCTTGCAAACACACTACAGTAAAAAGGATGGGTCTACTCAATATTCTTATCGTTGTGGTGGATATGCAAGTCGAGTGAATGGCTGTACTGCCCATTCAATCAGTGCCGATAATGTTGAAGCCCTGATATTGGCATCGGTCAAACGCTTTTCGAGATTTGTTCTAAAAGATGAAGAAACCTTCGCTTTGGAACTGCAATCACTTTGGAGAGAGAAACGTGAAGAAAAGCCGAAGCAGAACCAATCGGAATTGAAACGTTGTCAAAAACGCTATGATGAGCTTTCTGCCCTTATTCGTAGCCTGTACGAAAATCTTATGGCTGGACTGTTGCCCGAACGACAGTACAAGCAGCTGATGGCACAGTATGATAGCGAGCAGGCAGAATTGGAATCGAAGATGGAAACGATGAAATCCGAAATTGCCGAAGATAAGTCAAGTTCTGTTGATATTCAACATTTCATTTCGCTGATTCGTAAGTGCAAAAATCCAACAGAAATCTCCGATTCAATGTTTAACGAACTTGTCGATAAAATCGTTGTTTATGAAGCCGAGGGTGCAGGCAATGCCCGCACACAAAAGGTTGACATTTATTTCAACTATGTCGGCCAAGTCGATATTGCTTATACCGAGGAAGAACTTGCCGAACTGAAAGCGCAGAAGGAGCAGGAAGAACGGCAGCGCATGGAAAAGCAGCGCAAACGTGAAAAAGCCTACCGAGAAAAGCGAAAGGCAAAGAAAATCGCTGAAAACGGTGGCGAGATCATTAAAACCAAAACGTGTCCGCACTGCGGGAAGGTGTTTACACCTACGAGCAACCGACAGCTTTTCTGCTCAAGGGAATGCTGGAATCAGGCAAGACTGGAGCAAAAGAAAGCGGATAGAGAAGCCGAGAGAGGAACTCACTACTACCGGCAGCGCACCTGTGCCGTGTGCGGTCACTCCTACTGGCCTACACACAGCCAGCAGGAATTTTGTTCCGATGAGTGCAGAAGAATCAACCACAACAAGAAAACCTTGGAATTCTATCACAAGAAAAAAGGAAATCTAAAACCAGACCCAGAAGCAGTCCCAACGCCGAAACCAAAGGAGGATAACGCAGCATGACTACCTTAAAGAACACGCTCCACGACAGCAACAATGGTCTGGACTACACCCTTGTCAATGACCACTATCTGCCGAACCTGACCGCAGCAGCCCCGACAGAGCAGCACCCCACCGGGCGGTGGGGCCGCTTACATAAAAGGTATCTGAAAGAACATCATCCCATCCGGTACAATCAACTGCTCCTGTCCGGGGAGCTGGGTAGCCACCTTGCCAAGCTGGACAAGCAAGTCGAGGAGCAGCTTGCATTGACCGTCCGGCAGATGCGGGACAGTGCGGTTGGGTGACTTAAGAGAAAGAAAAAAGATACCACATATCGTTGAAAATTAAATTTCAAAATCATTAAAGGAGCGATTCAAATGAAACGAAATCAGAATTTCGACCATAATCACTCTCAAAAAGTGCTTTCCTGTCGCTACAACATGGACACCAACCGGGCGGAAGCCCGATTCGAGGATGGAACCATTCTTTCCATCGACTGCATCGTCATTGAGGACGAATATGGCAACACCCCGGCACAGCGAGCAGAACTGGACTGGCTACTTATATAACAAGCCCTTGGAATATACCCAGCTTGTGCTGAGTGGAGAAATCGAACATTATCTTTCACTTGGTTGCGATCACGGTAGACTAGAAGATTGACCTTTTTTCATAGAAATGTGATTGGCTGTTACAGAATGGCTCTTCAAAAAGCATTACAGAAAATCCGGAAACTTTTTTGAACCATAATAACTCAAAAAAGTTTCCGGATTTCTGTTTTTGTACGATTGCTATCGTATTTTCATTTTGCAATAGTTTTCATAATTGACCATTGTCCATTACAGAGAATATAGGTCTCTTCCTATAATTGGCTGACATTTTATAGCACACACATTTATTTTTGCATGGAATACCCACTGCTTCCATAAAATATTTACTCGAATAATTTTCCGCAAAATGGACAACGATCTTTCACTGTTAGTACAATTGAAAAGTGCTTCCCACAAAAAGGACAACGACGTGTTATAAAATCAAAAATATAGTCTATCAAAAGTACAACAACAGCTGCTATACGAAACTCAAATGCCCATAGTGCGCATACGACTATTGCTATGAAGATGAATACAGCTTTGCATAATGTGAGTTTTGTTTGGAATTTCATTTTTTATTCTTCTTTCAAGCATTTTCCTTATAAGACGGAACTCTGCATTGGAATCACCACTTTTTTGATAAAATTAGGAGCCATCACTTTCCGACAGCCATTCGTCTAGGATTCTTGATGCTATTTCAGCATATTCTTCATCTGTAGAAATAGATTTCAAATATTTGTAAAGAGTATCTTTTTCTTCTGCCGCCCCAATATAAGGAAGTTCTGCTCCAATTCCAGTTATGACAAGCGCTTCAAAATCCGTATCAGCCATCAGTTTGTTATGATTCAGTATACAAAGCGTATCTTCTGGAAATTCAACAAGCCGCTTAGACAATACCGAAAAACAATCTTCGGTATATCCGCCATCTGAAATTTTAAGTTCTTCTAATATTTGACTCGTTTCCATATCCTCAAGTTCTGATAAAAAATCTTGTGGATTTGATACCGATATGGAAACAGAGGATTCGGTGGAGGATGACGGTAGCGAATTTGTTGCGCAGGCGGATAAACTGGCCAGCATGATTGTGAGAATCACTATTTGAAATCGTTTCATCAGACATAACCTCCATTTTGTGTACTCCAACAGGAGCTTTTGTTTAGTCAACGTAGTTCACACTGTGTTTGTGACAGCTTTTTTGAAAAAAGTTCAAAATCTTGTCAGCTTTGGACGCTTCAACAAAAAAGTGTCCACACATTTGTAAATAATTACAAGCGTGTGGGCAAAAATTCAGCCAATTAGGAAATGCTCTCTGCAATTTTTAGAATCTCTTCACGCGGTATCTTTCCAATGATCGTATCCTCTGCACAGTTTGAAACCGTGCAGAAACCGTGCACTTACTCCAAAACAAACAAATTTAGACCTACCCCCTACCGACTTGACGACATTGGTTTGAGTGACCGAACATCAAAATCAAGTCATGGAGGCTCGCATATTGAGCAATCCATTTTCTTTCCACTGCATCATAGGGATAACCGGAATTCCCCAGCATCTCTTTTATTCAGGATTTTTCTACTGAAATCCGGATTCCAAATCCTCCCTCTGAGTATGCAATGCTTATCCATGTTTCATCTTTTCTTAGCAAAACGCCTGTCGAAACGCTTTCTGAAGCCGATGCCTCTTCAGCGTATCCTAAGGTTTTCAATTGGTCAATATATTTTTGTATTTCTTCTTCAGAGATATTATTATAAAAGATTGCATAATACCCAGCATTAGAACCATCCAATATATATTCTATCGTTCCACTTTCCGGCTCACAAATAAGCCTAGTGTATTCATTATCCGGCCAAACTGAAGTATAAATACATTTTACATCAGACGGATTGGTTCCTCCATGTGTAGCAAATTTTCCCTGACCTGAAAAACGAATGCAAAGAAAGACCAATATCAAAACTATAAAGGCAACCGCCATACTGCTAAAAAATTCCAATTTCTTATTCATTTGGCTTGCTCCATAATTCAAACGTACAAAGCCACGATTCTTTTCTTTCGACTCTAAAGAATCGTGGCTTTTATACCCATTATCTAATGCTTTTATTACGGAATCGTGATGTCGTAGGAAATGGAGAACTGGCCACCGTTTGCCAAAGCATTCAATTTGTTTTCAAGGAAATTATCTGCATTGGAATCACCTCCATCACGGTTTCCATTTTAGATGTTGATAATAGCAAAGCACAAATAGAAAAAATCCACAATATTGTAGCAAGACGGAGAAAAAATGTCACCAAAACGGTGTAAGCGCAAAGCAGGAATTGGTTCTTGATCTCTGTTGTGAGAGTTCACAAACGTCCGGGATGCTGTTGCCGGAAGGATGCTTTCTTCAATTTTCTTCCAGAATTCTCTGCAAATAGCGGGCTGTTTATGCTTCTTGAGAATCCATCTAGTGAATACCGACACCCTCCATGATCTTTTCTATCCAATTTGTGGAAGAATCATTTTTCTCACTAAATGACCCCAAATAATGTGACGAACTCTCAACCTCTATTATTACACCATCCGGCATTCTGTATTTTTCTAAACTGAGATTCAAACCTTTAAGTGGGATTGTTCTAGCCAGTTGAGGGATAGAAACTGTATGGAGAATATCAATTTTTGATAAACCTCTATACGTTTCTGTCTTTTCGGCTTCACTTAGCAACCGTTCTGCATACTGATTTGAAATAACTTGTATGCGAAATTGTTCTTTTTCATCCTCGTTCATCTCAAGTGGAACGCCGTGCAATGTGTCCACAATATAGGACGAAATTTTAGCGAAGTGCTCGTCAAAATCAGTGGTATCTTCGTTGGTCATATTTCTGTTCTACCCTCATTATAAGCTTTCCGGTCTGCTTAAAGTTACAGCTTTCAGCGTAAAGCTTCCGTAGTTTTTAATGCTAAATGATAGTTATCGAACTTTTCCACAGTTTTTGCAAAAACGTTCAGAAGAAGCATTTAATGTTCCGCAGTCCGGGCAATACCATCTTCCGTCTGGCATCGGTTCAACAGGCGAGGGCGTTTGGTGTGCTTTTGCTGGAGTTTGAACGGGTGATGCAGTAAACAGCGGCGCAATATTCACATCTCTACGGCCAACACCAGCGAGACTTCTAAAATCCCACGATTTAACTTCTTGTGCCAATGTCCGTTTTGGTTCAATATACTGACCGCACCGTTGGCAATATCGAACACCCAACTTGTTTTCATAACCACAATTTTTACAAGCCATCAAAAATCCCCCTTTGCTTCTTGTTTAGAGACTTTACCTTCCTTTATCGAATAGCTAAAATTATCGAACCCACTAAAAATAGTGTCGAAATTCCCAACATAATCCATGCGGACTTCACTTTTGGGCTATTACTACAACTTTTGAAAGATATTGCCATCTGAATATAATACAAAGCTACAATTCCATATGAGAAAAACAAAGCAGCCCAAGCATACGGCACTGCACTTTCAGGGGTTAGTCTCACAAGATTACCAAGCCATATCGAAACGCACCCCCAAAGTGGTAAAGGCGCACCAAGAAAGAAATCATTTTTCTTGTCCATTTTTGTCCTCCTGTGACCTGATAATACGGTTTTATGGCATATTATCTTTGCATGGATTTGCGAAACACTCAGCCTTAAATACACGAATTGAGAAATATACCAATTATCAGCATCAGCATTCCAAAAGTGATCTGTGAACCCAAAAGACCTCCACCAGCATCATTTTTATCAGTGCTTTTAATTGCTTTCACCAAAAATTTAGGGAATATCACGCCTAAAATCGCCATTAAAACTATTATTATTCCTCTCATTTGATTTTCTCCCCTCTTATGCACATATTAGGTCAACTATGATAACATCAAAGCACAAGAATCAATCAACGTCCACAATTTTGTAGCAAAACAGAGAAATTTTGTAACGAAATCGGTGTGCGTACAGATAGTATGTTCCCTAACAGTGGACATCCAGCATTAGGGGAGCACACCAAAGCTACCTTTCGCCATATTACAAGTCAATCGTCAACCAAAGGCTTTTGACTATTTGAAGTTTTGGCATAATCGTATTATACTTGTAAGGAACAGGGCTGTATGTTGTGTAATGAAAAGCGGTCCCATGTGCACATGTGCAATGGAGGGATTTCAAAATGAATGTCTTGGTTTGTGACGATGAACGGCAGATCGTTGATTCTATCATTGAAACACTTGAAAAGAAAACCGAAGAAACACAGGTATCATCAAGATTTTATGGATTTTCTCAACCAAGTCAAATAGACTTATCACTTCCGTATGATATTGCGCTTCTGGATATTGATATGGGCGAAACAAATGGAATTGAGCTTGCCAGAAAGTTACGAGCAGAAAATGAAAACATTGTGATTATCTTCATTACAAATTTTATTCAGTATGCTCCAGAGGGATTTGAAGTTCAAGCCTTTCGCTACTTACTAAAAGCAGATCTCTCTGCTAAACTTGATTCCTACTTTGATTCAGCTGTCCAAGAAGTACTTCGGCGGAAACAGCTTGTCACAATTTCAATCAACTCTGAAATTATCGATGTACCTGTAAATGACATTCTGTATTTAGAATCTCATCGAAGAATCATTGTTATGCACTTGTTGGACGAAAAACGCCCAACATACCAATTTTACGGCAACATAACGGAACTATCCGAAAAAATCGAGCCACTCGGTTTCCTTCGTATTCAAAAAAGCTATCTTGTCAATATGCACTATGTCGAAATCTTTCAATACAATAAAGTCCAATTGCGCGGTGGTCTTTGTCTGGCTCCAAGCGAAAAGAATTATAGTGAGCTAAAACAGAAATATTTACATTGGCGAGGTAAAAGTAGATGGATGCTTTGATCAGTTTGATTTACACAATCATAGATTCAGTCTGCGTATGTCTGTTTTTAGACGCTTTTGCTTCGCACCGTTGGAAAGGTCATAGATTCCTTGTCGGTGTAATAGTTCAAACTATTTTAATGTATGCATCCATTGAATTCAGTGTTATTGCCTTAAATCGAAACCAAATCGTCAAAATTCTTTTGATTCTACTATCCTGCTTTATTGTTGCCAGAACTCTATATGAGAATATCTCAGGAAAGTTTTTATTATTTCTTATCGTTGTAGAATATCTCTTGACTTATAGTTTATCTTTCGCAGTCGGAATGCTTGCAACATCGGTTTGTGGGATGGATGCTCAGACGTTTCAAGCCGATAAGACATTATCTCTAATCTATGGAATCTCTTATTATTCTGCTGAATTATTTATTATTGCGCTATTTCGCAAAATGATGCTTCAGCGTATGGGCAACAGACCCAGAAGCGATGCTCAACATTCGCAGCTGATACTGTACTTTCTATTTCCATGCGCATCGTTTGTAATGCTTGTGATCCTACTTTACGTTACAAGCGGTCATAATATAGAAGAGTTTGTTTCTGCTGGCTGTTGTATTCTCATTTTTATTTCAAACGTCGCAGTCCTCTTTTTATTGGAGCGAATGGAGTATGCCGCATCGGAAAGAGAACAGTTATTGATGCTTAACCAGCAGATTCAGCTGCAATCGAAAAACATGACTTCGGCAAGCGAACTTTATTCTGCCCAAAGGAAAAAAGTTCACGATTTCCGGGCGCACCTGAATATCCTAAATCAATTGATGAAGAATCAAGAGTATTCTGCCGCTGAAGAATATCTTGAAAAAATCACCGAACAGCAAACTGATCGGCTATTCCTTGTCAACACACATCATCCCATCTTGGACGCACTTTTCAATACAAAAGCCGCCGAAGCAACTCAAAAGAAGATCAGCATTGATTTTGAAGTGAATGATCTATCCAAGCTTCCATTTGATGCCTCCGATATGGTAGTGCTTCTATCAAACCTTTTGGATAATGCCATTGAAGCGTGTCAGCAGTATGATAAGGGCGATAAAGCGATTCATGTCATGGCCGTTGCACAGCAAGACTTTTTTGTCTCTGTCCGAAACACATCGGAACCTGTTGTAATTATAAATGGTTCCATTCCAACGACAAAACCAGAACCACAGATGCATGGCTTTGGACTTGCGAACATCCGGCTGATTCTCGAAAAATACAGTGGAGAGTATACGATGTTCTATGAAAATGGGTGGTTCCAGTTCACCGCTGATATACCGTTCACTCCGATTTCGTGACAGATTTTCTCCATGTTAGTACAAAAGCATGGACGAAATCTTCTATTGTATGTATAGTAACAATAAGATGCAGATGATTTCAACGCATCTATAAGAGTTCGCATATAGTGGTTTGTTTCTTGAAGAAGGGAGTGTGTCAGCATGAAAAAATTGAAACCAATCCTATTTGCAATTGTGATTCTAATATTGCTTTTATTTATTATTGGTGGAATGCTGGAACTGCTTCCTCAACCGCTTTTCGTCTTGTCATCACAAACCATTCTGGTTATATTGGTCTGTGGCGGTGCATTGATAATCGGACTTCTGCTGAAATTTTTCGACAAGAAGTGAGATTCTTAGGAGTTTCTATGTTGCCATTTTTCAATCAAAAAGAGCTGGTTGTTTGCTCGAATCAATCTCAATACCAAAAATACACATCGCTTTTAGAAAAGGCAGGAATAACCTATCGAACAAAAGCACGCGATTTATCATCACCGTCTCTGTTTTCGATGGGAACCCGTGAAAGAGCCGGAACGGCATTTCAAAAGGTCAATTATCAAATGCTCTACACAATATACGTTCGCAAAGCCGATTACGAACGTGCTGTTCACGTTATTCTTGCTTGATTAAATATGAACACTCCATTCAATTAAGACTACTGTTTATGGTACAATGACTATGTCAGATTTATTAAAAAAGATAGCGTATTGGGCTTTAGTGCTAACTCTTGTAGTCGCTGAGATTGGCTCCTTTTTCGATTTATTTAATATCAATCCTTGGTGCTATCCTGTTTATGCTGCGTTGCTGATACTATATAATAAATTTTCTTCATACAATCCGATAAGTGAGAATCTAATTTCAAAAATTATTGCAATATGTTTCATTGTTGCAGCAGTAGCTCTTACTATAATAAAAGGACTGGTTGCATAAAGGGGTGAAGAAAGTTTATGGATTGGAACATTGGTTGGGTATTTTGGATTGGCTGTTCGTATTTTCTGACAATCGTAAACTGCTATTTTGTACTTGTCAAAAAGGCAAAATATAATTACATCATCGGAGTGTCTGGGATTGCCTTTTTCTCAGTTGCCTTTCTTGAAGAATTACGAATGTTTTCGCAATGGATTGAAGATGGAGAAGTTGGAATGCTAACCCACGCTCTTCAAAATCTTCCAGTTCAATTTACCATCAGATTTTTAATAGTTGTAGGCATAACAGCACTGTTAATAATAATTGATTTACATCGCACAAAATAGTCCTAATCCAAACCACAGATAGTAACCATTATGGATACGCAATAGAACTTTTACTGCGAAAATTCTATTGCATTGTGAGAATTAAATATGTTCCCCTGGCCAAATGATTAGTGTGCATCCATACTGATTGTTTGGCTTTTTATTTTCTGAAAAAGGAGTGTGATGCCATTGACCCAACCGAAAACAGACCTAGCCTACCTCCGTAACGAAAAAGCCAAAGCAGAGCAGAAGCTGCGCTCTTGCCAGCACCGGGAGAAAATCCTTGAACGCCAGATGTCGGAGCTGAACCGGAGAGAGCGTGTGCACCGTCTTTGTACCCGTGCTGGAATGCTGGAAAGCTTTCTGGTCTGTCCGGGAGAACTGACCGATGATCAGGTGATGGAACTGCTGAAGATCTCGTTCCGTCAACCGGAAGTCGTGCTGGCACTTGCAAAGATGGTGCATGACGTTCACGAACGCAGCAACGTCCAAAACCCTTTAGAATAAAGGGCGCAATTATACACCGTTCCGGTGAAATTGCGGTCTTGCAGACAGCTCGATGAAATCGAAGCTGGCGTTTGTGCGCCAGCCCGATTCCATCCCAAGGAAAACTGCATTTTCCTTGCGCTGCTTTGCAGCTATCCTTTTGCGGCTCCCGCCTGAAACCGAAGCGCACAGCACTCCGTTCCAAGGTGGCGAGCACAACCGAATACGATTCCAGACCGTTCACAAGAGCAATCTTGTTGGGCGGTCTTTTTGTTTGGGGGTGATGCCTATTCCGTGTCCGCATTTCAAAATCACCATCGTCAAGCGCAGCCAAGGGCAGTCCGCTGTTGCCGGGGCCGCTTACCAAAGCGGCGAACGGCTATTCAGTGAGTACGACCAGAAAACGAAATTCTACAACAAGAAGAAAGAACTTGTCCACGCTGAGATCATGCTGCCGTCCCATGCGCCACCCGGATATGCAGACCGGGCAACGCTTTGGAACGCCGTGGAAGCCGTGGAGAACCAGTGGAACTCCCAGCTTGCCCGGCGCATCGTGCTGGCGTTTCCGGTGGAAGTCCCGAAAGAGCGGTATCTGTCCATGATAAAGGAATTCTGTCAGGAGCAGTTTGTTTCCAAGGGCATGATTGCCGACTTTGCCATTCACGACAAGGGAGATGGAAACCCACACGCCCACATTCTGCTGACGCTCCGGGCAATGGACGAACACGGTAAATGGTTGCCGAAAGCCCGAAAGGTTTACGACCTTGACGAGAACGGCGAGCGCATCCAGCTCCCCTCCGGCAACTGGAAGTGCCACAAGGAAAACACTGTAGACTGGAACGACCAGAAGTACGCCGAGGTCTGGCGGCATAGCTGGGAAACCATCACCAACCGCTATCTGGAAGTGGCTGGCCGCCCGGAACGTGTTGACCTGCGCTCCTTTGAGCGGCAGGGCATCCAGCAGATACCGACCGTGCATCTCGGCCCCGCCGCACACCAGATGGAAAAGCGTGGAGTGGAAACCTTTCTCGGAAACCTGAACCGGGACATTCGAGCCGCCAACAGCCTGATGCAGTCCATCCGCAGCACCATCCGTGGTCTGCAACGCTGGATCGCAGACCTGAACGAAAAGAAGCAGCTTCTTCTGGACGCTCTGGAAAAAGCAAAAGAACCCACGCTTTCTGATTTGCTGGTGGACTACTTCAATCTCCGCAACGAGCAGCGCAGCGATTGGTCTGGCAAGGCAAAACTGAAATGCACTGTCCGGGACTTTGAGGAAGTCAAACGGGCGGTGGACTATCTGAAAGCCCATTCCCTGAACACCATCGAGGATTTGGATACCGCAATTTCTAACCTGAACCAGACCGCCGCCCCTCTCCGCAGGCAGTTGAAGCAAAATGAAAACCGTATGAGGGCAATCGCCCAAATCAAGGACGCTGCCGCCGTCCATGCCAAGCTGAAGCCCATCCACGACGCCTTTATCAAGAAGAACTTCAAGCTGACCAAGGACGCTTATGCCGCCCAGCACAAAGAGGAGCTTGACACCTTTAATAAAGCTGTCCGCACCCTGATGAAGCTGAACGGCAGTACGACTGTGGATTTTTCGGCATTGGATGCCGAATTTTCTGCGCTGCAATCCGGCAGCGCAGAACTGCGTACCAAACTGGAAACCTTGCAGCCGGACGTCTCTGCCCTGAAAAATATCCGCAAATATATTGACATGGTGCTGAATAAACAGCAGCTTTCTGCACCGGGCGGTAAGATGCCGGAGAAGGAATCGGTGCTGAAAAAGCTGGAAGAAGCCAAGGCAACGCAATCCCAGAAGAAAACCGAACAGAAGAATCACGCACAGGAGCTTTAAGGAGGAAGTAGCATGACCTACACCCAAGCCCAGATCGACAAAGCCAATGCGGTGGATCTGGAAAAATTTCTCCGGGCACAGGGCGAAACGCTGGTGCGCAGCGGAAAAGAATACCGATGGAAAGTCCACGACAGCCTGACCGTCTGCGGAAACAAATGGTTCCGGCACAGCCAGAGCAAGGGCGGCTTGCCGGTGGATTTCGTGATGGAATTTTACGGCAAGTCCTTCCCCGAAGCGGTGCAGATGCTGACCGGAGAGCCGGGTGAAGTCCAGCCGGAGACTGACCCCGCCCCCTCTCCGGCGTTTCGTTTGCCGCTGAGGAACGTCACCAACGCCAACATCCTGAACTATCTGACACAGGAGCGGAAACTCAGCCCCTCGCTGGTGAACTTCTTCATCGCTGCCGGAGATATTTACGAGGACACCGCCCACCACAACGTGGTCTTTGTGGGGCGGGATGCAGACGGGCATCCCCGCTACGCAAGCAGCCGTGGGATTCAGGAAAAGTTTCGGCAGGATGCAGCCGGCGCAGAAAAGGCGTTTGGCTTTGCCCACCGTGGCACTGACAAGCAGTTGCTGGTCTTTGAAGCCCCCATCGACCTGCTGTCCTTCATCGAACTGTTCCCGAAAAACTGGCAGCAGCACAATTATCTGTCGCTGGGCGGGGTGTCGGGCAAGGCGCTGCGGCAGTTTCTTTCTGAACGCCCGGACGTGGAGAGGATATTCCTCTGTCTGGATGCCGACAAAGCCGGAGAGGATGCCTGCAAGCGTCTGGCTGCTCTGCTGCCGGACACTGTGAGCGTGACCCGCATCCAGCCCTGCATGAAGGACTGGAACGAGGTTCTGGTGCACCGGGCAGAGGTCCCGAACCGCAATTATTTCAAAAGCATTGTGCTGAAAGAGCCGTCAAAACCGGAAACGGTGAAGATCATCCGCATGAGCGATGTGGAGCTGACCCCGGTGGAATGGCTTTGGAAGCCGTATCTGCCCTTTGGGAAACTAAGCGTACTGCAGGGCAATCCGGGCGAGGGCAAGACCTACTTTGCCATGCACCTTGCCGCTGCCTGCACCAACGGAAAGCTGCTGCCCAACATGGAACGCATGGAACCCTTCAACGTGATCTACCAGACCGCAGAGGACGGTCTGGGCGATACGGTCAAGCCCCGCCTGATCGAAGCTGGTGCAGACCTTGACCGGGTGCTGGTCATTGACGACAGCGAGATGCAGCTGACACTTTCCGATGAACGAATTGAAAAAGCCATTATCGAGAACAACGCCCGACTGGTCATCATCGACCCAATCCAGGCATATCTCGGTGCCGATGTGGACATGAACCGGGCGAACGAAGTCCGTCCGATCTTCATGCGGCTGGGACAGGTAGCGCAGCGAACAGGCTGCGCTATTTTGCTAATCGGGCATCTGAACAAGGCCGCTGGAATGCAGAGCTTGCAGCGGGGCCTCGGCTCCATCGACATTGCTGCCGCCGTGCGCAGCGTCATGTTCATCGGCAAGCTGAAGCACGACCCCACCATGCGCATCTTGACCCACGAGAAAAGTTCTCTTGCCCCGCCGGGAGCGTCACTGGCGTTCTCTCTGGGGGACGAGGGTGGCTTCCGCTGGGTCGGCGAGTACGACATTACCGCAGACGAGATGCTGTCCGGCATCGAGCCGCAGCGGGAAACCAAGACCCAGCAAGCCAAAGACCTGATCTGCACCCTGCTTGCCGGAGGAAAGCAGGTGCTCAGCGAGGACATCGACAAGGCTGCACTGGAAAGGGGCATCCCCGGCAGAACTGTCCGAGATGCCAAGCGGGAACTGGGCGATGCCCTGAAAAGCAAGATCGTGGAAGGCCGCAAAAAGGTCTTTTGGATGGAATAAGCCATTTGGCTGGCAGAAAATTTTGGCTGGCAAGAAAATCATGGTACACCCACAGTTGCCAGTCTGCCAGCCAAACTCTGAAAATGACGATAAAAGGAGAAAATCAATGGAAAATCAGAATTCGAGTTATTCGGTGCAGATCGGTAAAACCACCTTTATTGTGTGCGTGAAGCAGTCCGAAACTGCCAAAAAGCCGATTGAAAAGATGTTCAAGGATATGTGCAGACACGAAATTACAAGGGCTTCCTTGCGGACAACCTGATGAATTTAGAAAAATTACCGAAAACCTCTTGACGAAGTCCAGCCCGAGGGTACCGGCTACCGTGCCCGCACCCGGTTCGCCAAGTTTTTCAACCTCCCGGAGTTGATGTCCATGTTCAAGGAGGTTGCGGACATCAAGACCAGCGACCAGCTCCATCTGCCTGTGCCCGAAGCAAAGTTTGAGACCGTGGTGGCAAAGCCGTCCGACGTTCAAAAAGAGATGGTGCAAGAACTGAGCAAACGTGCCGCAGATATCCACTCCGGTGCAGTAGATGCCTCCGTGGACAATATGCTCTGTGTCACCAACGACGGCAGAAAGATCGGCTTGGATGTGCGCCTGATGAACCCCATGCTGCCGGACGACCCCAACAGCAAATTGAACGTCTGTGTGCAGAACGTGTTGAAGATCTGGGAGGAGGGCAAAGATCAGAAGCTGACCCAACTTTTGTTCTGCGACCTCTCGACGCCGAAAAACGACGGCAACTTTAACGTGTACGATGACATTCGCAAGAAGCTGGTTGCCGCCGGTGTGCCAGAGAACGAGATCGAGTTTATCCACAACGCCGACACCGAAGCGAAAAAGGCGGCATTGTTCTCCAAAGTGCGCTCTGGCGATGTGCGAGTTTTGCTTGGAAGCACGGCGAAAATGGGAGCGGGCACCAACGTCCAGTCCCGACTTGTGGCGGTGCATCATCTGGATGTTGGCTGGAAGCCCAGTGACATGACCCAGCGCAATGGTCGAATCATCCGACAGGGCAATATGAATAAAGAAGTCAAGGTGTTTAACTACGTTACGGAAGGGACATTTGACAGTTATTTGTTCCAAACTTTGGAAAACAAACAGCGATTTATCAGCCAAATCATGACTTCAAAATCCCCGGTGCGCTCCTGCGAAGATGTAGACGAACAGGCACTTTCCTATGCGGAGATCAAGGCACTTTGCGTCGGAAATCCGCTCATCAAAGAGAAGATGGACTTGGATGTGCAGGTGGCAAAGCTGAAGGTGCTGAAAGCCGACCACCAGAGCCAGAAATTCCGCCTGCAAGACAAGCTGCTGACCAAATTCCCGGCTGATATTCAGGAGACGAACGCCCACATTGCCGGGCTGAAAGCCGATGCACAGCTTGCCGCCGCCCACCCGCAGGTGCAAGAGGGTTTCTGCGGCATGACCATCAAGGGCGTGACCTACGATGAGAAAAAGACCGCCGGTGAGCGACTGGTCCTCGCTTGTTCCGAACTGCCCAACGCCGAAGAAAAGGTCATCGGCAGCTACCGGGGCTTTGAACTGTCCCTGCGGTTCGATACCTTCCGCAGTGAGTATCAGGCACTTTTGAAGGGGCAGCGGAAGTACATGGTGCCCTTGGGCACCGACCCGCTGGGCAACATTATCCGGCTGGATAATTCGCTGAACAGCTTCCCGGAGCGCATCACCGCCGCAGAGAACGAGCTGGCTACCCTGCATCAGCAGCAGGCGGCGGCGCAGATTGAGGTGGAAAAGCCCTTCCCACAGGAGGAAGAACTAGCAGAGAAGTCCGCTCGGCTTGCAGAGCTGAACGCCCAGTTGGACGTGGACGAAAAGAGCCACGAGCCGGAACAGGAGGAAGAACCAGACGAGGATGCACCCCGCCGCCCTTCAGTGCTGGCGGCGTTGGAGGAAAAATCCGATAAGCCGGAGCCTGTGAAGCCCTTCCGCAGTTACTACGACAAGGATGGTGATGCACGATGAAAGAAAAGCGGGATGAAACCATCATCCTGCGCTTGAGCAAAACAGAAAAGAACCGTATCTATGAAAAGATGCTCAGTATGAGCATCCGAAGCCTGAGTGCCTATATCCGCAAGATGGCACTGGACGGCTATTGCCTGCACCTCGACTTGAAAGAACTGCAACGCATGGCATATCTCTTGCAGATGTGCAGCAACAATCTGAACCAGTACGCCAAAGCCGCCAATGAAAATGGTCGGATCTATGCCGCCGACATGGAGGACCTGCGGCAGCGGCTGGATGAACTGATTGACATTGGCAAGCAAATTCTTTCCAAGCTGGCAGAGCTATAAAAATTCCCGCAGTTGGAGGACTGCGGGTGTACATATAATGCTTGACATCCTTGCAACGCAGTAGTCGATACCTTTATAATAAGGGCGAACAGGAAGGAAGTGCTTGATATGATGTCTATGCTGAAGAAAATTGTTCTTTTCCCGATTTCTCTCTTTGTAGCGTTTCTAGCTCTGATGGCAAGGTGGCTGCTAACCCTGTCCAGCTATGTAGTTGCTCCGCTGATGCTCTACATCTTCGGCTGCGGCATCTACACTGCTTACCGTCAGACTTGGAATCAGTTCTTTATCCTGCTGGTGGCCGAGTTCATCTGCTTCATCCTCTTTTTCGGTGCAACTGCCATCACCGAGGGCATCGGGCGTTTCAGTGAGTGGCTTGCAGAACTGTGAGGGATGCTATGGAAAACCAGAAATTGGAGGATTGCTATTCTGCGCACAGCAGCACGATTTTTTCTGAAATGCTAGGTGAGGATGAAAACTATCAGCGACTGAAAAAAGCCAAAAGAGCAGCTGAGGAAGCCTTGCAGAGCGTTATCAGCAAAGAAGCGTGGAAGCAATATCTCGCCTTAGATGAGATCTGCAACGAGTTGGAATGCGCCAGATACAAGGCAATGTATCTGGCGGGTGCTGCCGATTACGAAAAAATATCCAAATGATCTCAATGCCGCCTCCGGGCGGCATTTTTTCTTTGCAATAGGGGGTGATGATGCTGGCAGCAACACGGTTGATTGCGCTGCACAAAAACAAGGGCATGACCGTTGCGGCCTGCCTGAAAAATCGCACGGACTATATTGAAAACCCGGACAAGACCGAGCAGGGGCAGTTTGTCAGCAGCTATGCTTGCAGCGCCCTGACAGCAGATGAAGAATTTATGCTTACCAAGCGGCAGTACGATCTCGTAAACGGACGCAGGCAGAAAAGTGATGTAATCGCTTATCAGATACGGCAGTCCTTCCGTCCGGGGGAAATCACCGCAGAGGAGGCTAACAAGGTGGGCTACGAACTGGCCATGCGCTTTACCAAGGGCAAGTACGCCTTTGTAGTGGCAACGCACACGGACCGGCAGCACATCCACAACCATGTGATTTTCAACTCTACAGCACTGGATGGCACCAAAAAGTTCCGGGATTTTTTCTTTTCGGCGTTGGCAGTGCAGCGGTTGAGCGACCTGATTTGCTTAGAACACCAGTTGTCCGTCATTGAAAAGAAGCCCTACCGGGAACGGCAGAAGCGCATCGTCTACCCGCCTAAGGAGAGCAACCGTGACCGCCTGTGCGGAATCATCGACACCATCCTTGCAGAAAAGCCGGGGGACTACGAAGCATTTTTGCAAAAGCTGGAGCAGCAGGGCTACGAGGTGAAGCGTGACAAGCATACAGCGGTGAAGGGCAAGGGGCAGAAACGCTTTATTCGGTTCCGAACGCTGGGCAACGGGTACAGTGAGGATGAAATCAAGGCGGTGCTGGAGGGAAAGGCGAAGCACCAGCCGTACCAGAAAAAGCAGCCCAAAGAGCAGCCCTTCCAGTTGCTGGTGGACATTCAGGGGAAAATGGCAGAGGGTAAAAGCGTTGGCTACAAAAAGTGGGCAACCAAATTCAACCTGAAGGAGATGTCCAAGACGCTGCTATTTTTACAGGAGCAGAAGATCAGCAGTGCCGACGAACTGCGGGAACGTGCAACGGCGGCAACGGAACGCTATCATGCCATGGGCGATTCCATCAAGGCGGCGGAAACGAGGTTGGCCGAAATCGCCGTCCTGAAAACCCACATTATCAACTATGCCAAGACTCGCCCGGTCTATGATGCCTATCGCAAGTCGGGGTACAGTAAAAAGTTTTTGGAAGCTCACCGGGAGGAGATCACCCTGCACAAGGCGGCGAAGGCTGCCTTTGACGAGGCAGGATTGCAAAAGCTGCCGAAGGTCAAGGAGTTGGATGCGGAGTTCTCAGAACTGCTGACCAAGAAGAAAGCCGCTTACCCGGACTACCGCAAGGCACGGAACGAGATGCAAGAACTGGTTCGTGCGCAGAAAAACGTAGAACGCTTTTTTGCAGAGGAAAAGGACCCCGCCGAGAAAACCCAGACTCGATAAACGAATACCGCCGAGGTGCTTTCCTACTTGGGAAGCGTCCTCGGCGGCTTTTTTAGTTTATGTAGCAGCGGTCCTGTTTTATAAGCCAATCTTCACACAGCCGCTGGGCTTCGTCCTTTGTGCAGCAGGTGCAGTTGAAAAGTTTGCCACGGATGGAACAGTAAGTGTAGTGTACCTTCGGGACTCCATTGGCATCTCGAAAATCAACGCAGCGTTCCTCACCGGGCATCAGATAGATCGTATCCACGTTCAGCAGCTCCTTTTACCTTCGTTCATGTGCCAAGGGGCACAACGTTTGCTATTGTACCATGTACCGTCCCAAAAGACCATTGCTTTTTTGACCAAAGATACGCACAAAAATTTTTCGTTCCAAAAGCGTCCAACTGGCGTTGAACAAACGCTATTGGATTGTGTATAACAAAAATTGCGACAGGTATGCTATTTGTGTGTAACAAACACAATTAGAATGTGAGGTCGCTATGAATACGCTTTTGGGTCAACGAATACGAGAACAGCGCAAGGAAAAAGGCTGGACGATTGAACAGTTTGCAGAACGGGTCGATTTGTCGGCAAATTATGTTGGAGATTTAGAGCGCGGAGTAAAAATCCCCAAACTGGAAACCTTTATCCGAATCGTAGAGGTGTTGGACGTATCTGCTGATGTGCTGATCCGGGATTCCGTTCCATCCGCATCCCATGTGGCAGATGACGAACTGAGCAGAAAGCTGAGCCAGCTCACACCGGGGCAGAAGAAAGCTGCCATTGACATTCTGAATGCATACACCGACAACATTCCCTATATTACAAAATAACACCTATGTCAAAGAACGCCAGCAAACGTGCTGACGCTCTTTCTTTTTGCCCTCAAATAGTCTATAATCAACACTATAAGCGTGCATATAACGCTAACAGTGAGTGTTTGAGGTGAACGACATGACAATCCTACCCAATATCGAAGAAGCAATGGAAGATGCCCGGAATGGAAAGCTGAGTCCGTATTGGCAGAACGACCTATACCGTGAATGTCACCGTCAGAAGTTATCGGACGAAGAACAGCAGGCTCTTTCGGAACTGGAGCGCATTTTGTCCGAAACTCCACAATGGAGCAGCGAAGAAGAATTGCATCATGACATGGCGAACATCGGCGGCAGAGTCTGGTACTGCCACTACTGGGAGGAACACTACTCCATGGTGCAGTTGACGGAAGATCGCAACGGCAGATTTAATACTGCCTACGTTCTGGACAGAAACACTTCCCCGGAAATGCGCCGGGAGGCTGCACTGCTGGCGCAGAAGGAGCTTGCGGAATGTATGCAGAAATGGGGCATTACGCTTCTGGATGCGCCTGTTCCTGAACAGATGAAGTACGATTCTCTTGCAGAAGCCGCTTCTCACCTCATGCAAGTTTTGAACGACCCAGAGCACATCACGGGGTAAAAAGCGTCCCGAAGGGATGCGCAGCCTGCATTGGAAAATGCAGATTAAAGGGGCTTGGGGCATTCCCCAACAAGCGTTTTGCAACGCAAAATAAGCAGATGTATATACGTCTGCACTGCTTGCCGGTACAATGTCATCGATGAAACAAAAACAGTTTCATCAAAGACGGTTATATGGTTGTGCCGATTTCCAAAACATAGTAATATTGAAGTACGAACTGGGGCTGAAAGTGGCAAAACTGCTTGCTTGGTTTCCATTCAGGAATTACTAACAGCGTAGACCGTCCGTTCGCTTCGTATACAGTCAGCGTCACAAATTGACACCAATTTATCATTCTTCACGAAGTATGTGCTAAAATCTCTTGACAGCACCTCACAAAATATGTTATCTTTTGTAAACATCCCTGAAAAGATATGACCTTTTCTGGGGACCGAACACAAACCGATTTTTCTCTGGAGGAAAGACCCATGAAGCAGGAGATCATCCGCAAACTGAGCGCTGCCGTGGCCATGAGCCTCGTTGTTGGCGTCTCTCTGGCCGCCTGCGGCGGCAGCAGCAGCTCCACCGCTGCCAGCGCGACCAAGACCGGCTCTGCCGACGGCTTTGGCGGTGCTGTCACCGCCACCCTGACCGTGGATGCCAATGGCACTGTTACCGACTGCAAGCTGGAAGGTGCACAGGAGACCGAGAACATCGGCGGCGCTGCACTGGAAGAGCTGTCCAAGCAGGTCGTGGCCGCCAACGGCCCCGCCATCGACGGCGTTGCCGGTGCCACGGTGACCACCAAGGCTGTCCGGAAGGCTGTTGCCGCCGCACTGGGTGTGGAGCTGGCCGAAGAGGCCCCCGCCGACTCTGCTGCCGCAGCCCCCGCCGAGCCCGCCGCCATCGTCCCGGTGGAAGGCGGCATCCAGATCGGTCAGGCCTATGCTGCCGCCCACGGCACCAAGTGCTTCACCGAAGCGGTGGCTGTGGTGAAGGATGACGTCATCCTCGCCGCCTACCTCGACGATTTTCAGTTCACCAGCACCGATGCAGGCGTGACCGCCGTGCCCAACTCCGACTCCGACTTTGCCGCAGGCTACGCCGAGGGCAAGGTGCTGATGTCCAAGCGGGCCAACGCCGATTATTACAGCAAAATGATGGCTGAAAAGGGCGGCTCCACGGTCGCTCTGGATGCAAACTTCGACGCCATCCAGAACTTTGCCGTCGGCAAGACCATCTCCGAGCTGGAGGATGTAGCCGCCAAGGGTGCCGAGGCTGTGGACGCCGTCTCCGGCGCAACGCTGGTGGATACCGCCGGTTATCTCTCTGCCATCGTGGATGCCGCCAAAAACGCCCAGACCACGCAGGCCGTGGAGTTCAACGGCAGCTCCGAGGACCTGAAGCTGAATGTGGTCTATGGGGCCGCACACGGCACCAAGTGCTTCACCTCCGGCGCTGTTGCCACCGCCGGGGACACCATCGTGCTGAGCTACATTGACGAGTTCCAGTTTGCCGGTTCGGACGCCGGGGTCGTCGGTGTGCCCAACTCCGATTCTGACTTCGGCGCAGGCTACGCCGAGGGCAAGGTGCTGATGTCCAAGCGGGTCAACGCCGATTACTACAGCAAGATGATGGCCGAAAAGGCTGGTTCCACCGTTTCGCTGGATGCCAACTACGACGCCATCCAGAACCACGTGAACGGCATGAGCATTGCCGACGCCGAGGCTCTGAGCAAAGATGAAAAGGCTGTGGACGCCGTTTCCGGTGCCACGCTGGTGGATACTGCCGGCTACGTTGGTGTGCTGGTGGATGCCGCAAAGTAAGGCAAGAAAAATAACGTTCCTCTGAACACAGCAGCGCCCGCCGGGAGATCTCCCGGCGGGCGCTGCTTATAAACAGAACACCCAATAGGCCGATGATACACCATGCTGAAACGGTAAGACAGATATCGTACATGTTCCTTGCCTCCCTCGTATCTCTTGTATGGCTTGATTGTATCTTATCCCTCCGATTTCACACATTCGGCATAGGTTAATGGGAACGAGGCTTTCAGGACAGCGCTTTTCCGCACCGTCCAGTCGTTTTGCCGCAGGAAACGCAGGTATTCCTCGCTCGTCCATCTGCTGTGGAGAGGGAAGCCCGCCAGCTTCATGAAAAATGCCTTGACCTTGCCGGAAAACGAGTTCCCCGCGTGGGTGAAGGTCGGCGCAATGAGCACGCCGTCCTCTTTCAGCACCCGCTTGATTTCTTGCAGGGCTTTTTCCGGCTGCGGCACGATGTGCAGCGCATTGGACACGATCACCACATCAAAGGACTTATCCGCATAGGGCAGGCGGAACATATCCTGCACGGAAAAGTGCAGCTTGGCAGAGTGGTTATCACGCTTGGCCTCGGTAATCATCTCCGCGGAGGCATCCGTCGCCTCGATGTGCGCTGCCGCGTTCACAATGTGCTTTGCAATCAGTCCCGTGCCGGTCGCCAGCTCCAGCACCGTTTTGGCTTTCACCACCGACCGGATCAGCTTATACATCTCTTCGTATGCCGCCCGATCCTTTCGCATAAAGCGGTCGTAACGACCGGCATTTTTGTCCCAGAAGGTCTTTCGTTCTTTCATAGCCGTTGCCCTTATCTCTTCTTTATTTTTTGCCGCATTGTGCCTCTCGGAAAGGATTCAAAGTGCCACTAAATTTTCCCGTGCAGGCATCTGTCCCGCCGCTCTCTGGCGTATTCCAGCAGTGCATTGCACGCCGGACAAAGCGCCTCTCCCCTTGTCCAATGCACGCCACAACAATACCGGCGCACCATGAGGGTAACGGTTTCGATCTCCTTTTCCTTGTTCAAGTTCTGAAGTCCTTTCTGTTTTATACATAGTTAGTCAACTTTAACCATCTGGTAGAAGAAAAGGCAGGCCACCTGTATGCAGTCTGCCTTTTGCCTGATGCGAAAGCCCGCAGACACGCGGGGCTTACAGTACCAGCGAGGGCGCGGTGTAGACCCGTGCCTTCAGCTCGCTGTTTAGCATATACAGCCCCTTGCTGTCACCGCCGAACAGATCCATCTTGGTAATGAGGTCAGCGGCGTTCTTCTCCTCCTCACCCTGTTCCTTGATGAACCAGTCCAGCATCTGCATGGTGCGGAAGTCCCTGACCTCGTATGCGGCGGCGTAGATGGCATTGATGCTGGCGGTGACCAGCATCTCGTGTTCCAGTGCTCTTTTCAGCGGGGCCATGTGGTCGCCTCGTTCCCACTCCGGCTTTGCGATAGCCTCAAAGGTGACGCCCTCGCCGTTATTCTGCAAATACTGACAAAACAGCATGGCGTGATCCCGTTCCTCCTGCGCCTGTACCCGGTACCAGTTCTCAAAGCCGTCCAGTCCGACGGCGGCGTAGTAGTTGGCAAAGTCCAGATACAGATAGGCGGAGTAGAACTCCTTATTGATCTGCTCGTTGAGCAGAAGAGATACGTTAGCGTTCATGATACTTCTCCTCCATAAGATTGTCTTTTCCTGCTCCCGGCATGGGGGCAGATATACCATACCCAGAGCGATGCTGGGATGCTCCCTTTTCAGCTCCAGGAACACCTGCTCCGCCTTGGGATGCTGCTGCAGCTCCGTTACGGCGGTCAATATCTCCTCTGCGTATTTTGGCATACCGCCAACTCTCCAAATGCAAGAGTGAATCTTATTATTTTGCTTTTATTATACCTATATTTTTTTCTCTGTCAACAACCACAAAGGGCTTGTGCTCCAAAAGCTGCCTCGAAGCCGATTTTCTCAAATTATGTGAAGCCGTCACAGTAAAACCGCTTGTCACGCGGTATACTACGCATAAAAATACAGCCGCAGAGTACATCTGTGGCTGTGCTTTGTGTTCAGTTGCTCACTGTTGTGTGGACTGGATATGGAGAGACAACATATCTCCCGATCTTACATGGGTTATCTTATCTGCCATCACTTTGGCAGTTTGCCTTGCAGATATGTCGGCATCCCCACTGCGGTCGTATCCGGCCTGACCTTAAACATGGCTTTTTCAATCTACCTCCCTTATCGGTTTTCCGCGATATATTTTTCCGCCATGTGGACTGCCACCGCGCCGTCCGCCACGGCGGTGACCACCTGACGGAGGGGCTTCGTCCGCACGTCGCCCACGGCGTAAACGCCGGGAATACTGGTTTCCGTGGTCTCTCCGGCCACGATATAGCCGCCGCCGTCCAGCTCCAGTTGACCCACCGCCAGCGCCGTGGCGGGCTGTCGGCCCACGCTGACAAATACGCCGTCGCAGTCCACCACGCTTTCCTCACCGGTGACGGTGTCCCGCAGGCGGACGCCGGTCAGCCTGTCCCCGGAAAGCAGCGCGGAAACGACGCTGTTCCAACGGAATTCCACGTTTTCGGCCTGTGCCAGCGGCTCGTGATAGCTCTTGGTGGCCCGCAGGGTGTCTCTGCGGTGGACGAGGATCACTTTTTTCGCCACGCGGCTGAGAAGGAGGGCATCTGCCGCGGCGGAATTGCCGCCGCCCACCACGACCACCGTTTTGCCCTTGTAAAACATCCCGTCGCAGGCGGCGCAGTAGGCCACGCCCCGGCCCAACAGCTCCGTCTCTCCGGCAACGCCCAGCGTTCTGGGATCTGCGCCGGTGGCCAGCACCACGGTTTTCCCCCGGAAGATCCCCTCGCTGGTCTCCACGAGCTTGGGAACCGCCGTCAGATCCATGCGGAGAACTTCCGCGTATTCGCTGCGTGCCCCAAAACGCTCCGCCTGCTTTTGCATCTTCTCCGCCAGAGAGAAGCCGTCGATCCCGTTCTCAAAGCCGGGGTAGTTGTCGATCTGCTCGGTCAGGGCCATCTGCCCTCCGGCGGACAGTTTTTCCAGCACGATGGTGTCCAGCCCCGCCCGTGCCGCGTACAGGGCGGCGGTGTAGCCGCCCGGGCCGCCGCCCACCACGAGCATATCATAAACATGATTGTTGTTCATATCTGAACCCTCCGTTATTTCGCCAAGGCTTCCTGAATGAAACGGTCGATTTCTGCCTTTGAGCCGGGCGCGATGATGGAATCCACGGCCTTTCCGTTCCGGTACAGCACCAGAGTTGGGATGTCCTCGATTCCCTCGGCCCCCGCCAGCCGCGGCTCCTCGTCAATGTTGATCTTGCCGACGGCGAGGCTGTCCGCGTATTCCTCTCCGATCTTCTCATACGCGGGGTCGATCCTCCGGCAGTAGCTGCACCAGGGCGCCCAGAAATCCACCAAAACGGGCTTTTTCTCCCGGATCGCCTGCTCAAACTGCTCCTGATTCATGTTCATAGCTGCCATATCTGTCAGCTCCTTTCCTTTGTTTGGGTATTCTCAAGACTCCGGTCTCGCCCCACACCACATCGTGACCTCAACCTGAGATGACGGTACTCTGCCCTTGGGACATAAAGCAGATGAGTAAGACCATCATCTGTACGAAAATAGCTGCGGTTTATTGCAGCTTATTCTGCGCAGAGCTCAGCCACCAGAGCGTCCATCTGCGCTTCGCTGGTTTGGTTCAATGCACCACGCAGAGACACTACCGTTTCGTAAAGGTGGATATCCTTCATCTCCTCCAATTTGGTGCGCATCAGCCGCGCGGCAGCAGGTGCCCAAGAGCCGTCTTCAATAAGGCCAACCCGGCGGTTTCGGAATCCCTTTGTCCGTAAATGTTCCAAAAACTCCCTCATGGGCGGAAACAGTTCTCCGTCATAGGTGGCGCTGGCTAAAATCAACTTCCCGCAGTAGAACGCACTGGCAACAGCGTAGGAAAGATCTGACACAGTGAGATCACAGATGTTGACCTGTACGCCTTTTTTCTCTAATTTACCCTTGAGGGTCTTCGCCGCATGGGCAGTATTTCCATGGATGGATGCGTGAGCGATCAGGATGCCCTCCGGTTCTTCCGGTTTCCATTGTGACCAGAGATCATAGAGCCGCAGGTACTCCCCCAAGTCTTCTGTGAGCATGGGGCCATGGAGCGGGCAGATCGTTTTGATCTCCAGCGCGGAGATTTTTTTCAGCAGAGCCTGCACCTGTGCGCCATATTTCCCGATAATATTGTAATAATACCGTCGGGCCTGCGGCACCCAGGGGGCACGGGCAGTCCGTTCCAGTGAGCCAAAGCGTCCGAAGGCATCCGCCGAGAACAGGATTTTTTCCGTTTCCTCATACGCCGTCATCACCTCCGGCCAGTGTACCATCGGCGCCAGCAGAAAGCGCAGCCGGTGCAAACCCAAGGAAAACATCGGTGTACAAGGGGTACAAACAAGATAAAATAGAAATGAGGGGCGATAGAGCGGAAATGTCAGATTTTCCACTCTATCTGAACACGGTCGCTGGTGGCCTTGATCGTAGAGATCAAACCATCGGTGGCTTTTCTTTTGTCGTCAAAATCTATGCTGTCCCAGTTGTCGAGATAATAGGACAACTTCTTTATCTGCTGGGGAGATATGGTTTCAACGCTCAATTCGGCGATTGCCTTTGAAATGGTCTGGCGTCTGGTGTCCAGTTCTTCAATTTTTTTGTTGGCGTAGGCAAGCAAGGTCGCATTGGCTCCGGTCAGCGTATCCAGCAGCTTTTCAATTTCTGCCTCCACCTGTGCCAGCTCCACTTGATAGGCGGTCAGCTTCGGATTGACTTTTTCCTCCCTGCCGTGGAGTATCTGAAAGTCTTTGAACTTCTCCTGCATGGCCGAGAAAATGAATTGCTCAAATTCTTCTTTGCGGATTTTCCCGCAGCCCGGACAGCCTTTGTTTTCCGTCCGTTTGGTACAGCGGAAATAGCCGGTGCTGTTTGGTACATGGGTGGCTTTCAGAGCATACCCACAATGCCCGCATTTGATTTTTCCGGCCAGCCAAGTATTTTTCGGTTTCCGTCCCTGCTGGAAGGTGGTATTTGCCATAAGTTTTTTCCGGCATTTCAGCCATGTGTCAGAGGAAATGAGTGCTTCATGGGGAGCGATAACAAGTATCTGGTCTTTTAAGTACCTGTCCTTGTCCTCCTTCACATCCCGCCCCTGATAGAGATAGCAGCCGTTTGTTCCGGCAAAGTCAGAAGCGTCATTGACAATCGCTGCACCCTGACTCTTGAAAAATTCGTACAGCTCCAAATCGGCCTGTGCGTAAACGGGGTTTCTTAAAAGCTGGGAAAGAAATGTACGGAACATGGATTTGCCATAAATTTTTATGTCATGTTCCTCGAAGTATCGGGTAATATCTCCGAAGGAGGTTTCCGGTTCAGCGTACATTTCAAACATCAGCCGAACATGGTCGGCGGCTACGGGGTCGGCAACCATTTTCTTTGTGCGGATACCCTCTACCACAGTAGGCTCTAACTGATAACCGTATGGTGCCTGCCCGCTCATGCGGAAGCCTTTAAGGCACCGGGAATAGTAGGCGTCTGTGACACGCTTCTGAATTGTCTCACGTTCAAGCTGGGCGAATACAATGCAGATATTCAGCATAGCCCGGCCCATCGGGGTCGAAGTATCAAACTTTTCCGTGGAGGATACAAACTCCACATCGTACTCTTGAAACAGCTCCATCATCGTTGCAAAGTCCAGAATAGAGCGGCTTATACGGTCCAGTTTATACACGATGACCCGTCTGACCTTTCCCTTGCGGATCTCGCCCAACAGCTTTTGAAACTCCGGCCTGTCCGTATTTTTACCGGAATAGCCTTTGTCCTTGAATACCCGGCAACTCCCACCCTTCAATTCATACTTGCAAAAGTCAATCTGACTTTCAATGCTGATACTGTCCTTGCGGTCTACTGACTGTCTTGCGTAAATACAATCTTCTCTGATAAATTCCATATTGGGCTCCTTTCCTTGTTGGAATGGAGCTACCAACCTTACAACTATATTATACCATCAGCAGCCCCGGACAACAATGTTGCGAATGATTAGGGAAATCTGTCTCCATATTTGCGGAACACCTCATAAAGACAACGCTCAATTTCTTTTTTGCGCTGTGCTTTCTCCTTCGGGGGAAGTACCGGCGTGAGGCTTTCCAGCACAATGATCTTCCCTTGAAATGCGACAGACTTTGTTTCTCGTTCATAAGTGACAGCTTGCGTCATTGAAAACCTCCTTTGCGAAAGTGCGTGTATATGCCTGCCTTTCCCACTTGTCCCGTGGGGAAATGTCAAAAGACGGCACCCAGCAGGTGTCGCCCTTTGAGCTTTCTCCACTTCGGGTCGATGTGACCCGAGGTCAGTAAGGACTGGAATGGTACTTTTCTTTGGCGTCCTCCACGCTGTTGAGGTCAAATACTTCATAAAGCTGCCCCACAACACGCCGTATATCCTTCTTTGAAAATCCGCAGTCCTCCATTGCCATAATGACATAACCACGGCAGGCGTCATTGCTCCATTCGTCCGGTTCCAAGCCGGGGATCATTCCAAACGCATTTCCCATAAAGTGCTCCTTTTTTTGAAAAGATGGGGAGCCACGCCGGATTGGTTGGCCTATCATCAGACAGCATTGCCGGGGGCTCCCCATAGGTTTTCACTTCATTTCAGACACACCGGACGGGCATAGGCTTCATGCCCCATAGTATTTCAACTCTCCCCATTCTGATGGCAAGGCGTTCTCATTGCCTGCGACGGCTCACGGCTTGCAAGGCCGCTTCAACGCTCGGACTGTGACTAAACGCAAGTATCCGGGTTCTGCGCCTGTTCCGGTGGAGCCAGCCTTTCCCCACCTATGGCATGGACCTGTTCGCTTGCTCAGTTTTACAAAGACTGTATTCTCTGAAATCCGAGGTCATGGCGGGTCTGTCACACAGCGCGTTTCCCTTCGTATCCGGGTGTCTTTTTATTCAATTTTCAATCTGCATGAGGCTTGTCTGAACCTCGGGCCATTGTGACCCGAAGTGTTTTGCCTCTCATAAGCCATTTCATTTTCCGGCCTAAATCGGTACGCCTTACAAAGAATTTTTCAAAATTTTTTCTAAGTGCCGCAGACCTCGCTCGATTGCGACACGAACCACTTTTTCATGGACGCCCTCTGCCCGGGCAATATCCTGTTTGGTCATGCCGAGAATGAAATGAGCGTAAATCCGTTTTGCCTGTTTGTTCGGCAGACTGGCAATCGCCGCATGAAGCTCCTGCATGGTCACTTTCCGCTCATACAGTTCATGGGGAGATAAGGCGACAAAGACAGCTTCATGCTCCAGCCCGTCATCCCGATCAAGGGAATAGTAGGCTTTGTGGCGGTATGTACGCAGCCGGTAGGCAGCCTCTTTACGATCAAACTCTTTGAACATTTCTGCAACTTCTTCCGATACTTCCATGAAGCAATCCGATGTATAGAATGGGTAATAGTCCCGCAAATTGATAATAGCCATATTGACCTCCGTTTCGGTTGTTGGTTGACGAGTGACCGAAACGAAGGCGGCGGGGAGCGGCACCGGGGAATGGCTTCGGGCCAACATGACCCGAAGCCGCCCCATAAGAACGCAAAAGCGCCCGGGCGGCATGAAGCCACACGGACGCATGAAATGACATAATAGTTAAGGTTCCAACAAATTTCGCATACATAGCCGGAATAACCCGGAGGCGGGGCTATGCTTTTTTTAACTGATGTAGGTCATGGGCACTGTGAAAAAAGGCAAAGATAGACACGGCGGCAATCCTCCTATATGCCGCCGTGGATTTACACGGTGTTAGGTCGTCGTTGGTTTAGGGGGGCGAAAAGAAACGGCGGCTCTGATTTCTCAAAACCGCCGTATCGTCAGTGATATAGGAAAGCACACGAAATCCTCTGCCCGTCA
>NZ_JAFREJ010000025.1:0-22979 GCF_017377545.1 Faecalibacterium sp. Marseille-Q4164
GTGAATTATAAACCAGAACAACAGATGCCCACCAGCTTATGGCGAAAACCATAGGCCGGTGGGCATCGGGTTCTTTATAAGGGCTTAACCTTCCAGTTTGCCGTGGTCACAGCCAAGCGACAGATAACGTTCCATCCTTCCACCAAGCACAAGCTGAGCGTACTCCAAGGGCTTATTGTAGAGCAGCCAGTCCAGTTCTGCCCGCTGTGCCGGGGTGTTGCCGTACTCGTCCTCCATGGCGATGCAGTCGATGGCAAGAGTGGTGTATGACGTTCGCAAACGTAGCAATGGCCAAACCCCTTTAGCATATAATATGATTGAGTGTTTTTAAATTTAAGTGCTTGAACTTACGTCCTTTTGTGGTATAATAAAGCTAGAGGATAGCGGCATTGACCAGCTATCGGTGGCGATGAAGCAGTGGACTGGTTCGGTATCAGCCGATTGTGGAGCCAGACCGTGGGTTGAGCGTGAACCACAAGCCGAATAGATTCGATGAATCGAAAGAAAACGCTTAATAGGAGCCTTGCCTTTCGGCAGGGCTTCTATTTTTTTGAGGGAAGGTGAAAATGTGCAGGACGAACAGCAGGATATTTTGTATCGGGCAGCAGAAGTCTGGAAAGAACTGACCGAGTACCACTATGTTTTCACCTACGGCTATAAGGGTGAACTGCACGAGATCAGGCTGACATTTTCACCAGAGGACTTCCCTCACCTTGCTGGGTTCCACTACCTGAAAGACATCGCCTTGCCCCGGTATAGTCCACGCAAGACGGTTGATATGATTCTGTCTGATAAGATCACCTACGACAAGGTAAAGAAGGGTACGCTCTATCAGGGGTATGTGAAACCGCGTCTGCTGGCACTGGTGCGGTTGAAAGAAATACTGGAACAGGAGTTCGATTTGTTCTCCTATATGCCCCAGTTTTATCCGTTCGTGACCAAAATCAAAGCGGATTACCTGATTTCCAGCCGGATTGAACCAACTGCCTTTGTGTTCATTATCCGGGAATCCCCCTCTGGCAATGCGGTATGTGACTTTCTGTGCTGCTCTGCTTTTGAAGAAAGTGGCCGTGACTACCGTGCAAACCAACGTTCTCGAACGCTTCTGAAGAAAGAGCGTGTACATATTGAAACGCAGGATACGGTGATTCTATATGACCGCTTGCCGAAGAATCTCGATTAACAAAACGATGCCCACTCACTCATGGAAAAACCATGGGCGGGTGGGTATCATTTTCTTTGCAAATAAAAGGGACATCTACAACACCGTGGTGCTGTCCAATGTCCCTTGCGACTGACTTTATCGTTGTCCGCCAACCTCAGGCTCCTATGTCCTGCATCGCTTTCGGGTTTTATCGCTGCCCGCCAGCCTCAAGCCCCTACGTCTTGCATCAAATCGGATTTTAAGTGTCAGCCACACCAGCGGAGTGACGTCCGCTCTCCTGTTTATAGTATATTCGATTGGTACTCAAATGGCAATGGCCTTTCAAGGTAATCAATCTTCCAGTCTGCCATGGTCGCAGCCAAGCGACAGATAACGCTCTATCTCTCCACCCAGCACAAGCTGGGCGTACTCCAAGGGCTTATTATACAGCAGCCAGTCCAGCTCTGCCCGCTGTGCCGGGGTGCTGCCGTACTCGTCCTCCACGGCGATGCAGTCGATGGCAAGAGTGGTGCCATCCTCGAACCGGGCTTCCACCCGGTTGGTGTCCATATTGAAGCGGCAGGAAAGCAGTTTGTTCATGGTGAACCTCATTTCTATATCAAACGGTGTCTGTTCGGATGTCCTAAACCCTGCCATAAAACCGGTGGTTGATTTGTCCATTGGGCTTTGTTTTGCCCGTCTGCACATTTTTGCACACTTTTTGCACACCTGAATAGCTGGATAACGGTTGCAAAGTATTACACTGTATGCAAACAATGCGGTGTGTGCAAAGGCGTGTTTTGCGATGATACGATGAAAATGACGCTTCTTCGAACTTTTGGAATTTGACGAATGATGCGCCTTGGATTCTTTTAATCAGAGGGCCAGGGATTCGAGTTCCCTCGAGCGCACCAAAGAAAAAGCCATGATTCATCGTTCAAAAGACGGTTTGAATCGTGGCTTTTCTTTTTGCTTTATTGAACTTTTCTGGCCGGATTTTGCGACATTTTTGCGACAGATACAAAAATGTGAGAGCAAGAGCCGTGGACAATGAACGAACCATCAAATAAAATCAGGCCGGTGAAAAGTGAAATTTGGAACAAAAATTGTGATGGAACACGGTGGCCTTATGGTGGTCAGTGCTCCTTTTTTTGGTAGTCTGGGATTTTAGACAGTTCATTAGCATGACGGAGGACTGCAGTTTGACCTGTAGCGTTCATCTTTTTCAAAATATGACCAATCTCTTGTACGATTTTTTCTTGCTGAGACCAGTCTTCTTTGTCATTAAAATCTATACGGTTGTTATCTAGTCCAAGTTCCGCACGTAATTGCTCTTTAGAAACATGGTTTTTGGGAGCGATTTCATCCAAAGCGTCCAAAGTCCATTTCCTTTTACATGTGGATGTTACAAATCCACCGCAGAACTCAGCATCTTCTTTCTTGACCTGTAAAATTTCCAGTAGCTCCTGTATGGCATTTTGTATCCTATTTGCTGTAGACCCAAACTGTTCGATATAGGACAGTCTCTCGTTTCCATCCATTAAATCGAGAGGGTCTATGTCCAGGGCCTCGGCTATCCGTTCAAGGGTCTCTGTTTTTGGATTTCTTGTGCCATTTTCCCACTGCGCAACATTGACGTGGGTGATTCCAAGAGCCTTCGCAAGATCTCCCTGGGTCCAGTTCTTTCTCTTTCTTGCTTGCCGGATTAACTCCCCATTACTCATCGTTGTTTCTCCCTCTGAAGATAAAACTAAATGTAAAACGGTATGATTCTGATATTTGCTTACATTTTTAAGGCCAAAACCATACCGGAAAATCTTTTTTAATTTAATGAAATTGAAACTTGACGACAAAACAGGCCTGTGCTACAATGATATCGAAGGAAGCAATCTGGTCGGACAGCTGCGGTCTCAATCACCGCTGTTCGGCTCCCGATGCATACCTTTAATAAAACGGGAGGTTCAAAACCATGACGAACACAATCGAGTACCCCATCCACTACCCCACCATGGCTACGGTGAAAGAAGCCGCAGCTCGGTTTGGGGTTTCACCCGCTTACGTCCGCAAACTTTGCCGGATGGGTAAAATTCGCTATACCATTATATCATCGCGCAAGTGGCTGGTCAACGTGGACACGCTGGCAGAGTACTTTACGCAGGGTGATCCGGTCGAACAGGAACCGCAGGTCGTCAACGGGGTCCGCCGCATCATTTCTTAATAAGGAAGGAGGGTGATTCTCGTGGCTCAGGTTACGAGACGAGAGAAGAAGGATGGGACAGTTTCCTATACCATCCGGGTGTACAGTGGCCGAACTCAGTCAGACAAGGTCATCACCCGGTGCAAGACCGTAACGCCGCCCGCCGGGATGGGCAAGAAGAAAGCCGAGAAGTGGGTGCAGGAGCAGGCGATGCTGTTTGAACAGCAAGTCACGAACGGCATGGCACTGGACTCGGATATGCTGCTGGACGATCTCATTGACCGGTGGTTTGAGGAGTACGCCAACAAGCATCTCAAGCCCAAGACCTTGTACGATTATAAAAGGATGAGACCAAGGATCACCGCCGGTCTGGGGCACCTGAAGGTGTCCAAAATAAAACCAGCGCACCTGATGGCGTTCTACGATAATCTCGAAGAGAAGGGCATCCGGCAGGACAGTTCTTTTACGGCGACCGCTGCTCTGCTCAAGTTGCTGCCGCATGGAACACGTGGAGCACTGGCAAAAGAAGCCGGAGTGGGTCAGGATACAATGAGGATGGTCTATGCGGGCAAGGGTGTCAGCAAACGAACTGCCGAAAAGGTATCTGCCGCAGTGGGACTGGCTGTTTCCAGAGCTTTCAACGAGCACCCGAAAAAAGGTGGAAAACTGAACAGCAACAGCGTCCTGCACTATCACGCCATGCTGTCCAGTGTATTCCGGAAAGGGGTTCAGTGGGGGCTGATCAACGAAAATCCCTGCGCACGAGCAGAACGTCCGAAAGCTTCAGAAATTGATGTGGAGACGCTGGACGAAGAGGACATCGCCAGGCTTTTGGAGGCGCTTGCTGGTGCACCGGTACATTTTAGTGTGATCACACAGCTGGCCTTGCTGACGGGTGCCAGAAGAGGCGAAATCTGCGGATTGCGCTGGTCGGACATCGATTTCGAAAAGGGGACATTGTCCATTAAACGGACGGTGCAGTTCATCCCCGCAGAAGGAATCGTATTCACATCACCCAAGACCAAGCGTTCCCGGCGGTACATCCGCATCGGCGCAGACTGCCTGGAACTTCTGAAGGAGTACCGACAGCACCAAATTCAGGAGAGGCTTCGAATCGGGTCCAAGTGGGCACGGAAAGTGACGATTGAAAATGGCAAGGTCGTAGACAATGACATGCTCTTTACCAGATGGAATGGGGAACCGCTGGACCCGGAAACGGTCTCAACATGGTTTCCGCGTTTTTTGGAAGAGCACGGTCTCCCCGCAGTCCACTTCCACAGCCTGCGTCATACCAACGCCAGCTTGCTGATTGCGGCTCATGTACCAATCACAACGGTTTCGGGTCGGTTGGGCCATGCACAAACATCCACGACCTTGAACTTCTATGCGTCAGCCATCCAAAGTGCTGATGCAGCTGCTGCCGATGCGCTGGAAGGTGTCATCAAGATTCGGGAAAAAGCTCATGCATGAGGTCTTTAAAGTTTACCACTTGAAATTAGTTAAAACTAACTGCTGGGGTTATATTCAGGAGGATATTGTAGGATGAGTGGAATGTAGGGTAAAGGACGTGCTCCGCCGGGAGTATAGCTGACTTTGAAAATATCGCCCTTGTGGGGCAACGAAATGATAAAGGAGTACGATTATGTTAGATGTGTATTTTGGCAATATGGACGGTGTGGAGGTTCATGCTGAAACTCCCGAAGAAGAGCAGGAGGCGGCATTCATTCTGAATAGCGCTCTGTCCGGAAAGACAACATTCTTAGGTGGGTGCCTCTGTCCCAGCGAAGCGGATTCTACGGTGAGCAAGGGCTTCCGGCTGATGCTGAGCGAAGGGACGGATTTGTATGTTACACCGGCGCTGGATGTGGACGGTACACCCGCGCTGGAAATTTGCTGCACTACAGCGAATGAGGAACAGCAAGAAGCGGATGAACCGGCGTATACGATGGAACTTGGAATTGAACCAGCCAAGGAGCACTATACGCTGCGTGACTATATCGCCGTAATGTACCAATTTATCTGGAACCTGACAGACAACGAGTTGATGTTGATGGGGCACAATAAAAAAGAAGGCAAGAATCGGCTTGGTTTGGGAATCGAAATGATCGATATGCTGGCAGATTACAGTGAGGAAGCGGCAGAAGAAGAATTCTGGGACTTTATGGATACCAATTTTCCGGGAGTGAAACTTTCCCTTGAAGCTGAACACCGTAAGCCGTCCAGATGGAACCTGTTATGGAGCAAGTGATGATAGAAAAGGCAATTGTAAAGGAGAGCTACTATGGAATACAACTATAATAATACGATGACTATCAGCACATCTGGCCCTAAGAATGAAATGAATGCTCGGTGGGCGCTGCAAAATACGTTGGAAGGAAAAGCTTTGGTGTATAACGAGTGCATCAAACCCCTTGTTGGCAACAGGCCGCTTTGTGAAGGTGTGACCTTGCGGTTGGGTGATAAACCAAAGCAAGAGGCAGATACGGAAGTGTTCCTTGTACCAGGAATAAATGACGACGGCGAAGCCGTGCTTCTGATTAGATGCAGATCATGCGATGAAGAGATGCCTTTGTGTGAAAATGAGTCCCTGGATGAAGAACCGAAACGGTCTAGGGTTCCTGCATACACGAGAATCGTAAAAGGGTATATCGAGCAGATGGGTCAAGAAGAACTGGAGGCAATCGGACTGGACGAGGATAGCGGACGAGATCATTTGTTGGCGGCACTTGATACGATTGATAGGCTGTCCACGTACAATGATGAAGAGGCATGGGATTCGTACTGTGATTTCATGGGCAGGAACTTTTCGGGAATATGGTTTTGCCCACATGAAGATCTGGATTTGGAGGAGATGGATGATAAGGATAAGCTGGAGTGGGTTTATGAATCCGACGATATGGAAGATGAGTGGCCCTTTTGACCCCAAAATAAAAGCCGCTTTGCCTGATTGCGACAGGCAGAGCGGCGATAGAAGTGGGATAATGTTGTCCAGACAGTTTCCTACCTCTATTTTAACAGATACAGGGATATTTATCAAGAAATGATTGTACCCCGCACATGGTCTGGCAGAGCGGCTGGGCTATGTGCTTTTTTATTATATAGAGGAGGCACTACAATATGAAGACAAGAATGCCATTTGGAGGCTTTTTCCTGAAGCTTTTGGATGAACAGAATGGAACTTGCGAATATGAGGAATATCAGCGTAAATGCGAGGAAGAGCCACTGACTGAAGAAGAGCAGAAGGAGCAGGCGGAACAAGCTAAGGCCGTGAATAAAGAACTGGAGCGGCTGAACGCGGAGTCCGAACAGAACAAGCCGGAGGTCGTTCCAAAACAGCAGTTGGAATTGATCCCGGCGGAAACTATGCGATGGTCATATGCATCTGAGATGATTGGTGATGAATTTCAGCATTGGGGAAATGGAAGGGTTATTCTGGATATGGGAACGGGCTGTGGCAAGAGCGAGTTTATTATCCGGAAGATGGCTGGCTGGGCGGTGGACCAAATGTTGCATGGGGACAACAGCAATCGCATTCTGTACCTCTGCTCGCTGACGATTCTAAAAGAGGAGCTAAGAAGTCGGCGCAAAGAGGAAGCCTTAGCTGCTTTTGGATCAGAGATGGTGAATGAATGGGACCTGTACAAGGATGTCCTGACAATCGAAACTTACCAGCATATGGAAAAGCTCTGCCGGGGCGATGAAAAGGATCAAAAAGAATTGGCAGAACTACTGGCGCATCACAGGATCATTGTGACGGATGAGTGTCACTATTGGTCCGAGTTTTCCTCGTTCAACATCAACACCCACTATTCACTGGAAGCGATTCTGGTAGCAGAAAAAGACCATACCGTCGTCTACATGAGCGCAACAGGGCAGGATACATGGAAGCTTATAGAGGAACAAGGAGGTCCAACTTCACCTGAACATATTTACAGGCTGCCCCAGAGCTATGAACATGTCAAGGCAGCCTATTTCTACGCTCGTTATAATCTGGTGGCGATCCTGAAGAACCTCCCGGCGGGTGAAAAGGCTATTGTGTTCGTGGAAATGGGCGACGATCTGGTGGAGATGGAGAAAATCTTCGGGGATGCCGCCGGGTATTACTGTTCACCTTACAACGAAAGATATCAGAAGAAATACAGTGATTTATCATGTTGTGTAAAAGATGGTCGGCAGCTGAAAGATATTCTGTTCACGACAAAGGCTATGGGGGTGGGTATCGGCATCAAAGACCGTACGGTGAAGCACATTTTTATTGATCAGTGGCATCCTCTCGAAATAGCTCAGTCCCTTGGACGCAAGAGAACTTTGGATGCGGACGATACCTGCACTGTTTACTTTCGGGACTATGGCCTTGACTGGTACTGGGGCACAAACAGCGGCCTGAAAAAGTTTCGAAATATGCTGCTGACAAAATATCAACCGGCACAGGCGTATATAGCAGGCGAAGAAGAATTTGACAAGTATCTGCACAGTGACACCCCGGAAGTAATCCAGAAGCGCATCGATAAGAGCAAAATACTGGAACATAATGTGGTGACAGGATACCATCTGAACCCGCTTGGTGTCAGGCAGGTGAAGAATGATCTCGAGATGCTGTATGACATTATGGGGATGAAAAGCTACCCGGAGGCTTTTATGAAGTATGCGATGTTCGACCTGCACCAGCCAATCAAAGCGTATCGGTTTAAGGATCTGGAAGAGTGGCTCTATGCGCATTTGAGTCAACCGATGAATCCAGAAGAAATGACAGCAGAAATTATAAAGTTTGGATATATTGAACGCTATTACGATAGAATGCCAGGACAAGTGAAATTGAATGACTGGCTTCAAGGGTATGAAGTCAAAATTGTGAGTGACAGAGATAGAAGGCGCGGCGAAAATTATCAGACAATGTATTGGAAATTGATTGAGATGCGTCAGAATTTGTAATATAAATAATATAATACACGACAAAAAATGACGCAAAAAATCTTTTTTTGTCTTACATGTAGAACAAGGAATGTGATATAATGTCTTATATAATAGACAACACGAGCGGAGGGAGGAACTGCTATGAACCACGATCTGCTGAAGAATATTATCTACGATCAGCACGAACTGATCCAAAATGCTGACATTGTAGCCCGTCCATCGTATAGCTTTGAACCGAATGCCAACTATGTTCTGGTTGGACTGCGCCGGGCTGGAAAGTCCACATTGCTGTTCAAAATTGTACAGGACCTGGTTGCAAAGGGAGTTACGTGGGAACAGATTATTTACATCAACTTTGAGGATGAGCGGCTCTCTGAGTTCCAGAAAGAGGATTTTAATGACATTCTCTCTGTGCAAAGCGAACTGAGCGCAGAACGGGGTTACTTCTTTTTCGATGAGATTCAGATCGTTCCGGGATGGGAAAAGTTCTGCCGTCGGATGGCAGATGCCAAGGAGCACGTCTATGTGACGAGAAGTAATGCCAGCATGTTAAGCCGAGAAATCTCTACAACACTGGGCGGACGCTATCTGACGAAATACGTTACTCCGTATGACTTTGACGAATACCTGACTGCACAGAATGTTCCCCATGATACCAGAGCACTGCTCCAAACCAAGGCAAATGGACGCATCCGGAGTTATTGCGCGGAATATTTGCAGTATGGAGGCTTTCCGGAGGCGATTCAGTACACGGCAAAGCGTGAATACATTTCCAGCGTCTATCAGAAGATTCTTCTCGGTGACATCATTACACGGAATGGTATTCGGAATGACTATGCCATCAAAATTCTGATGAAGAAGCTGGCAGAATCTGTTAAGAGCGAAATCTCCTACACAAAGCTGCATGGTATTTTGAAATCCATCGGTATTTCAGTGGGAAAGGAAAGCATCATCGACTACATTCAGTATGCAAAGGATGCTTACCTGATCTTCAGCGTTCAGAATTATTACGCCAGATTTGCAGAGAAGGAAAGCAACCCGAAGTACTATTTCAGTGATAATGGTTTGCTGAACCTGTTTTTGGATGATAAGAAGCCGTCACTGTTGGAGAATGCGGTTGCGGTTTATCTGACGCAGAACCATCCGCAAGACGTATTTTATCTGAAATCTCCCAAGACTGGAATCGACATTGATTTTTATATTCCGTCGGCAAGGCAGGTCGTTCAGGTGGCGTATTCCATTCAGGGGGATGCCTATGAGCGCGAAGTCGGAAATCTGAAAAAATTTGCAGCCACCACGACAGAAACGCACCGTTATGTGATCGTGACGTATGAAGAAGAAAAAATCATCAATGACTCTGACGTTAAGATCGAGGTTGTGCCTTTGATGAAGTTCTTGTTGAAGTGCTGATGGCGGATAAGGAATGCAGCCTCTTGCATTTCCATTTATTCGGGTCTTATGGTGACAGGTGACCGGGGGGAGTTAAAAATCTGGAAGGCCGTGCGCATTCTGTGAAATCGGAAAGTTGAGTATTCTCCCCAGACTATGAAAAAATCGGACCTCTGCCTTTGCGTAGGCAGGGGTCTTTTAGCATAAAATAAAGCAGTTGTGTACCCTTCTGCAAAAAAAGAGGAATACTAAAAAGCGGTATCTTGAGTAATGGAGAAATTAGAGTGATTTCCTTTGATGCTTTTCCGATAGCAGCGGGGTTCGGTGGGCTTGGACTCGCTGCCGGACAGGAACCATGCAGCATTGCTGGCGCTTCCGCGCAGCTTTTTCAGCATCAGCGATAGCTGCTTTGGGATGGGAATTTCCCGGCGGGAGGTGCGGGTTTTAGGCGTTTGAATGACTACCTTTGTATGACCGTTTCCACAGGAAATTCGGCAGACAGTCCGATTGATGTTCAGCGTGCCGAGTTTCAGGTCAAAATCGCCCCATTGCAGGCCGCAGATCTCACCAATTCGGAGCCCCAATTCCAGCCCCAGTAGTATGCCGATCTTGCGAGGCGTGGGGTTCGCCTGTACATATTGATGAAGTCGCTGCTGTTCCGCCGGGGAGAGAGGCGCAGAAATTTTGTCGAGGACTTTTGGCAACGCAACTTCCAGCTCCATTGGACGAATCAGACGTAAATGAGCAGCATATTTGCAGATACGTCGCAGCATCGAGAGGCATTCCCGGGCAGAGGAGTTTCCCAGTGGCTTGTGTGACGCATCTGTAGGCGTGATGATCTGCTGCATGGTCTGCTCCAGAAAGCTCTCCTCAAGAGATGCAACGGGCACTTTGCTCAAAATCGGAAGAAGATATTTGTGCAGTGTGTACGAATAATGCGCATAGGTGGATTCTTTTATACTGTTCCGCAGGGAATGCAGCCATACCTCGGCCAGTGCTTCAAAGGTCAGGTCAGTTCGATTCAGGTTGTAGAACCCCGCCTCCGCTTTTCTCTGGATTAGTACCCGTTTGACCTCCGCATAGGCCGTTCCGTAAACGTAACCCCATTGGATCTTTCCCTCCGGTGTGCGCGCCTTGATGTACCTGCCTTCCCACCAACCGTCCTTACGCTTGCGAATGTTTTCTCCCCGTCGCGCCATCGCTGTTTCCTCCTGCTGTTTAGACCCTCATCTGACCCCTTATTTTCTCATTCTTCGTTTACAGCTGAAATTATTATACAGAACTGGGCATGACACAAAAACAATCCGGCCTTCGTGATGTTTTTTCAGGGTCAAATGTGATACATTTATGATGATTTCTATTGAATCCCAGATATAACCATGATAAAATAAGATGAGATTATAGACAATGATGTCAAAGGAACGGTATCCTCCATTTTCCATGTGAAGGATACCCCTGAATTGCGGAAAGGGGTGAACAAGGTGGCTTTATTAAAGTTATGCTCTGACGCAAAACTTCTAGGACTGACAGCAACAAACGTCCGATATCTGGATAATGACCGTGATGTGTTTGAAGAGCATTTCGATGGACATATTGCAAGTGAGATGACCCTTGGCGAAGCAGTCGTCAGGGGTATTTTGCCTGCTCCGAACTATGTGACCACCGTCTATCAGTACCAGAAAGACTTGGCTCGCTACCAGACGCGGGTGGACAATTTACGCTCTCCCGGCATTCAGGATGCGAATCAAAAGTATCTGGATGCCCTGCGCCGTGCCTTGGAACAGACAGATGGATTAGATAAGGTTTTTGAACATCATATCACAAACAAATCCGGCAAGTACATCGTGTTCTGCGTCGGCAAGGAACACATGGACGAGATGGTGTCCCATGTGCCGGAGTGGTTTGCAGGGGTCAACCCAGATGTGGTGTACGAAGCCTACTCCAATGATCCGAATACGGACAAGGCGTTTGCGGACTTTAAAACGGACACCAGTGACCGGCTGAAGTTGGCACAAGAGCCTAAGAGGAAAGGCGAAAGTCTGAATGTCTTAGCTGACCATAAAACGGGAGAAGGTATCGGTTGGTGTAGTCGGTCGTTTGACCCGGAGTAGTTACTTCAAAGTGGGTCAAAGAAGTTGTGAAAAATGCAAAAAGCTAAAGGAGTTATTGGGGTATTATGTCAAAATTTCAGCATGATGTGATGTTGAAGATCGTAAAAATCATCGATTTGGTAATGATCACAATTCCGTTTGCACTTTGTTGGGAGCTGTATTATTCGTATCAGGTCTATGCAAAGTTTGGTTGGAAGGGCAACTGGGCCATGATCGGTCTGTTTGCGGTGTTGTTCTTTCTGTTAGGTAAAGTCTATGATGCGTTCTGGATGTCTTTGCAGCGCATTTCAGAGTTGATCTACGGACAGGTGCTGGCAGCCATGGCAACCGATGGCATTCTGTACATCGTCATCTGCCTGATGGCCCGGCGGCTCTGCAATCTTCTGCCGGGCATCGCAGCGATTGCCGGACAGATCCTGATGGCCTCAATCTGGGCGAAGTTGGCGCATGGATGGTACTTTAATACATTTCAGGCCCAGCCGACTGCAGTCGTTTATGATGTTCGTCATGGATTGGAAAAGCTCATCAATGAGTACGGTCTTTCAAAAAAATACGATGTCAAGATGACCTTGAATGTTGAGGAATGCCTGAACGACCTGAGCCTGCTGGATGGAATGCAGAGCGTGTTCATCAGCGGTGTCCACAGTCATGAGCGCAATATCATCCTGAAATACTGTGTGGGACAGGGTATCAATGTGTTCGTGATCCCTCGTGTGGGCGATGTGATTATGAGCGGTGCTCAGCCGATGCATATGTTCCATCTGCCCATGCTGCGTGTGGGCCGCTACATGGCAAGCCCGGAGTTCTTGTTTGTCAAGCGTGCCATGGATATTGTGATCTCGCTGGTGGCACTGGTTATCCTGAGTCCGGTGTTTCTGATTACGGCTATTGCAGTCAAATCCGATGGTGGTCCTGCTTTTTACAAGCAGGTTCGCCTGACCAAAGACGGTAAGCAGTTTGAGATTTTGAAATTCCGCTCCATGCGTGTGGATGCCGAAAAAGACGGTGTGGCGCGTCTTTCCACTGGTGACAAAGATGATCGTATCACGAAGGTCGGCCATATCATCCGAGCCTGCCGCTTGGACGAGTTGCCTCAGTTGCTGAATATTCTAAAAGGTGATCTGTCTATTGTGGGTCCACGCCCGGAACGCCCTGAGATCGCCGCCCAGTACTGCGAAGAGATGCCGGAGTTTGCATTGCGGCTTCAGGCCAAGGCGGGGCTGACCGGCTATGCACAGGTGTACGGCAAATACAATACCACCCCCTACGATAAGCTGCAGATGGATCTGATGTACATTGCACATCCCAGCCTGATTGAGGATCTGAAGATTATGCTGGCAACCGTGAAGATCCTGTTTATGCCTGAAAGTACCGAGGGCGTGGCAGAAGGTGCAACTACGGCGATGGGGCAGGAAAAGTGTGAGGAGAGCAAGAAATGAAGAAATTTCTGATTGTGGCTCATTACAGCCGATTTTTGGTGCAGTTTGAACTAAATGATGTGAGATTGTTGCAGTTGATGGGATTTGAAGTTCACTATGCAACAAACTATCAGCAGGAGGATATGTTCTCCGGTGCGATAAAGATAATTCAAGAAAACGGAGTGATCTTGCATCAAATTGACTTTGTGCGCTCGCCTTATAATATTCCGGCAAATATTAAGGCGTATCGCCAGTTGAAAAATTTAATGGTAAAAGAAAAATTCTCAGGGGTACACTGTCACACACCGATGGCGGGTGCTCTGGCAAGACTTGCAGCCAATGCGACCAGAACAAAGCCGATTCTTTATACCGCCCATGGCTTCCATTTTTACAAGGGCTGCCCGCTAAAGAACAAACTCATCTATCAGACAGCAGAAACTTTCTTGGCCCGCTATACGGATGCACAGATCACCATCAATCGAGAAGATTTTGCAGCAGCGCAAAAGTTTCCTCTGCGTGGGAAAGCATACTATGTGCCCGGCATTGGCGTGGATGTGAAGAAGATTTCTTCTGTGCAGGTTGACCGAGCAAAAAAGCGTGCGGAACTGGGGATTCCGCAGGATGCGCTTGTGTTTATATCCGTAGGGGAACTGAATGAAAATAAAAACCATTCTACGGTGATCCGTGCCTTGGCAAAAGCAGATATCGCCAATAGCTATTACCTGATTTGCGGCGAAGGAAAATTAAAGCAGCAGCACTTTGAATTAGCACAAAAATTGGGAATTTCTGAGAAGGTGAAGCTGTTGGGCTTCCGGACCGACGTGAGCGAAATTCTAAGAGCCTGCGATTGCTTTGTGTTCCCTTCATTCCGAGAAGGACTGTCCGTTTCGTTAATGGAAGCGATGGCTACAGGATTGCCGTGCATTGCCAGCCGTATTCGTGGAAATGTGGATTTGTTGGAGAATAGTCGATATCTGTTTGAACCAGCAGATGAAAGTGCGCTCTGCCAATTGCTGAAAGATGCGGCGAATGGTGTGCAGACCGAGCAAGAGTGTGCACAGAACCGGGAAATGTTGAAAAGGTATGATATTAAAAATGTCAGCAAACAGATGCAAGGTATTTACTCTGCTGCAATTGAAGGTACTACGACAAATGAGAGTTTTACATCTATTAAAAAGTAATAAATATTCTGGCGCAGAAAATGTTGTGCTGACTATTATGGACGCGTGTCCGGATATTGAAATGATTTATGCCTCTACGGATGGACCCATTCGTAAGGTGGTTGAAGATAGAGGACATCGGTTTTATCCGTTGGAAGAAACATCGGTTCGGATGGTGAAAAAAGCAGTTGGCGAACTGCAACCGGATATTATCCATGCGCATGATTTTACCATGGCAAGCACGGCGGCATGGGCGGCTGGAGATATTCCAGTGATAGCACATCTGCACAACAATCCACCATGGTTGAAAAAAGTTGGCGTAAAGTCAATAGTCTTTGCACTAGCGTTACCCAAAATACGGCAGGTTATCAGTGTTTCAAAAGCGGTTGAAGATGAATACATTTTCCGTGGGTTAATGAAAAATAAAAATACTGTTATTGGTAATGTGGTAGATGCAGAAGATGTCCGTCAAAAAGCACGGGAAAAAAGTGACTGCAAGCCGGTGGATTTGGTGTATTTGGGCAGAATGTCGTTGCCGAAGAATCCGTTGGAATTTTGCAAGATCGTGTGTGAAGTAAAGAGACTGTTTCCTAACATTACAGCAAGGATGATCGGAGACGGAGAACTGATGCCGCAGGTCAAGGAATACATTTGTAGCCACGAGTTGGAAGATATAATCGAGCTTGTTGGTTTTCAAAGCAATCCTTATCCATACCTAAATGCTGGAAAAATTATGGTAATGCCCTCAATCTGGGAGGGTTTTGGGTTAGCAGCGGTAGAAGGCATGTGTCTTGGCAAGCCTGTCGTGTGCAGTGGTGTTGGTGGACTGGAAAATATTATAGATGAATCCTGCGGAGCAAAATGTAGGACAACAGATGAATACAGTAGAATACTTCTAAAACTGTTGAAAGACAATACCACATATGAGGTTGAATCGAAAAATGCAATGCGGAAAAGCGGAAGGTACACCGACATGAAGAAGTATGCAGATGATATCTGCAGAATTTATAAAGCGGCAATAGAAAGATGAGGAAAACACCGGTGGATTATTGCTTGAGATTAGATGATGCATGCCCACAGATGAATGCAGAAAAATGGGCAGGAGTAGAAAGAATTCTGGACAAATATAAAGTCAGACCGATCGTCGGTGTGATTCCTGAAAATCGTGATCCGGATTTTGTTGCAGTTGCAGATGAGAACTTTTGGGAAAAAGCATGTGAATGGCAGAAAAAAGGCTGGACGATCGCATTGCATGGTTTACATCACGAGCTGCATTTTCACGAGCCCAGAGGATACTACCAGCTTTCACATTCCAGTAAAACAGAATGGGCAGGGAAAAGTAGCACAGAACAGTATGAAATGTTGAAGCAGGGATATCAGATACTCAAAGAGCATGGACTAACGCCGACCTGTTTCTTTGCGCCTTGCCATACCTATGATGAAGCAACCGTCAAGGCGATTGCATTGATGAAGACGGAAGGGTGTCCTATGTATATTTCGGACGGATATGCCCTTCATCCGTATCAAAGAGATGGCGTTTATTTCCTACCGACGCTATTTGATACACCCCATAAGCTTCCAATGCAAGGCATTTATACGTTTGTCTATCATCCTAATAATATGCAGGAACAAGACTTTGCATATCTGGAAGACTTCTTAAAGAAATACGCATCGCTGTTTCGAAGTGCGGATGAAATTATGGAAAAATATGACTCTGTAAAAAATCAGGGAATCCTTGGAAAAATAATAGAACACGCAATTTATTTCCTGAGAGGGATAAAGGGATCTAAGGAGTAAAAGTGTATGGGTGATTTGAAGAATAAGGTGATTTTAATTGGAGGAAATCATCACAACGGGCTGGGTTTGGCCCGTAGTTTTGGTGTAAATGGAATCAAACCGTATGGCATTATTGTCGGCGAGGGCGCAGAGCATGGTTTTGTCCGAAAATCGAAATATTGGGCTAAAACGTGGGTGATTAAATCGGACGACGAAATTGTCGAGTTCCTTTTGAATGCCTTTCAGAATGAGAAAGAAAAGCCTGTTGTTATTCCATACTCGGATGGGGCAGCAGAAGAAATTGATTTGAACCTTGATCGATTGAAGGAACACTTTTTGTTGCCCTCCATTGGTGGACAGCAAGGAAAAATTGCAGAGTTGATGGATAAGCAAAAACAGGTTGAATTTGCTCAAACCTATGGAATTCCAATGGCAAAAAGCTGTGTGGTGGACTTGAACGATATTCGACTGCCGGAGGATATGATCTATCCATGCATCGTAAAGCCGGTTGTCAGTGCAGAGGGCGAAAAATCGGATATTCGTAAATGTGATACAGAAACTCAAACCGTAGTATATCTCCAAGAACTCCGAAAAAAAGGCTATCATCGATTTTTGGTGCAAGAGTACCTGAATTATGATACAGAGTATTTGATGGCGGGCTCAATTCATGAAACAAGGAAATGCTGGATTAATTTAAATAAAATTAGAGTATGGCCTGTTGTTGGAGGAAGTAGTAGCTATTCACGTTTGGAAGATAAGCAAGCAGTTGACGAATTCTACGGAAAAGTAAGAAGTGCTTTCCGCAAAATTGGATACGACGGCCTTTTTGATGTTGAAGCACTTGAAGCTAATGGGAAAATATACTTAAACGAAGTGAATTGGAGAAATTCCGGGGCGGTTTATTATGCGTTGGAGACGAATGTTTATTATCCACTAATATGGTACATGGAAAAACTTGGAGAAACAAAATTGAATAATTATAATATCGAATGTATGAATGAAGGCTTCTATGCAATGGATGAAGCATTGGACTTGAGGCACGTTGTATGTGGAAATATTACCTTGAGACAATGGTTGTGCGATAGAAAGAGGACTAAGGCCTTTGCACTTTGGTATACCCCAGATATGCGTCCGGCAATTGCGCAGTATTTGCACTTACTGAAAGAGTTGATAAAGAGGCATGGAGTGTAACATATGAATGATACGATAATGGTAACGATTTTAACTCCTACATACAATCGTGCCAAAACACTTCCTAAATTGATTGAAAGCCTTTGCGGACAAACAAGCACAAATTTTCAATGGTTGGTAATTGATGATGGAAGTACAGATGACACAGATTCAATTTTCGAGAAGCTAAAAAACTATGATCTTCCGTTTCAGTGGGAATACCACAAAAAAGAAAACGGAGGAAAGCACACTGCGCTGAATTTTGCTCACGCATATATTAAAGGTGAAGTTGTTCTGATTCTTGATAGTGATGATTATTTGACAGATGACGCAATAGAAACCGTTGAAAAAGAATGGCCTTTATATAGAAATTGTGCGGATATTTGCGGTATGAGTTACTTTAGAGGGAAAAAGGATGGAAGTCATCTGAGTGTTGCAAATGCACAGGATGTCTACATTGACGATGACATCCATTATCGGGTAAATCAAAAAATCAAAGGAGATCGTTGCGAGGTTGTGAGGACGGTACTCCTGAAAAAAAATCCGTTTCCAGTTTATCAGGGAGAAAGATTTTTTCCAGAGGGATGGTTTTGGAACACATTGGCGATGAACTACAAAACCGTATACCGAAACAAAACGATTTACATTTGTGAGTATCTGGAAGGTGGCTTGACAAAAAGCGGACGTGCTCTGCGGATGAAATGTCCATTGGGAATGATGGATGATTGCCGGATGTATCTTGACAATAGAGTTTGCATTAGAAGAAGAGTTAAAGAAATGCTGCTTTACTGGGTCTATGCAAGGTGTGCAGGGTATTCTTTGGGGAAAACGCTTTCGACAAGTGGCAGACCGGTGGGAATGATGTTGACTGCTTTGCCGGGTATGATGCTATACAGTTACTGGAAGAGAAAGTATCTGAAATAATGAGGGTTTGGTGTGATTTATTTTCTTGTGATTGATTGCGTATTGTTCTATTCTGCTTGGTGTAGACCAAAACAATCAAAAGCGTTGTATACAACGGCCGTTATAGGACTATGGTTTCTGATGGCATTTCGTAATATAGACTTAGGCGGAAGCGACGCACAGGTATATCAGGAGTGGTTCCACACGGCAGTGCCGAATTTATTGCAGTTTGAGTGGAATCCTTTCGTGTTTCAAAGAGAAATTCAGGACGAATGGGGATTTGGCTGGCTATTTACTCTACTGGCTTCGATTACAAAAACAATTGTACCGACCTATGAGTTTTTTCAAGTGGTTTATGTAACGTTGAGTTTTGGGATTTTGATTTTGATCATAGAAGATATGCAGCTTAAACAGCAAGAAAAGGGGCTTTTTTTGTTTGCATATCTCTCACAGCAAATGATTTGGTTCTTTTGCGTTCTATTGCGACAGAATCTGGCAAATCTTGTTGTCTGGTTTGTGCTGGAACATAAATTTAAAAAGAACGCTCTCATAAAAAAAGCACTTTTACTATATTTGGCAACACTGCTTCATACATCGGCCTATATTGCAATTGCGGCAATTATTGCGTTGTGGGTGATTCGGAAACTTCCGGCTCGAAAAATTGTTCCAGGGAGTCTTTTGATAGGCGTGACTGTGTTTTTTGCTGGAAAAAGGCTGATATCGTATATTCTTTACTTCATGGCAAATTATGTCGACACACGTTACAGTATGTATCTGAATGCAGCAGGGGAATCATCAAATGCCATAAACTTTGTTCTGAGATTGTGCTTTGTGGTGTTACTCTATCTCGAATTCACTCGGAACAGGGAAGATGGTTCTGAAAAAAATCTGTATATTGGAGTGATAGGTTTTCTGATTGGATCGATTCCGCAAGCGCTGGTTGTGCGGATGACAGAATACTTTGCTATTGCAAATAACTATGCAGTGGCAAAACTAAGAAAAATATTTAAGATAAAAGAGAACCGTGCAATTGTGGCAAGCATAGTCCTGATCGTATTCTTTATTGTATTTGTGAGATTTTTGAACGTAAATGCTGATTTTATGAGAAATTATAAATTCCTTTTTTGACAAAGAATCTGATTCCTTATGTTATTGTATAATCCGGAATTAAGCGTATATATAGGGCGTGACACTTTGGTCTATATTGTTCTTCTTATTTGATGCATTTTATCGGTTGAGTGAAAAAAGCATATGAATAATATCAAATTGTCTTATCATTAAATGATATATTTACGTAATCAAGTAAACTACGTGGTTGAAAGGAAAATCAACAAATGCGAATACTTCAAGTTGTAAGAACAATGAATATCGGAGGATTAGAAAACTTTGTAAAAAACATGTTGCAATACTTGAGTGAAAAATGCGACTGTGGCTGCCTGATTTGTGATGAAAAAAAATCAGATCACGAGGATGATCTCGTAAAAGCTGGAATAAAAATTTACCATATTCCAGAGCCAGACAAGACGAAGATAAATCTATATAATAATCTGCAAGCATTTTTTGAAACCCATAGAGAATATGATATTGTCCATTGCCACATGGCTGGAACAAATGGAATTGTTGCAAAGGCGGCAAAAGATGCAGGCATAAATAAAGTGGTATGTCATTCGCATGGAGTGGCTTTGCAACAAGATGAAGCGCTTTCGATGAAGCTGTACATGCTTTGTATGCGAAAACTAATGCAACGACACGCGGATGCTTTTATTGCATGCAGTAAAGCTGCGGGAAATTATTTATATGGGCAAGAGTCTTTTGGAGAAGTTGGCAAAGTGGTTCCGAATGGTATTGAAATCAATCGGTATCGGTATTCAGATGATGAAAGAAACAGCTGCCGTGAGGAGTTGGGATTTAAGGAGTCAGATTTTGTGATTGGTCACACGGGTTCACTTAATGGTGTGAAGAATCAGGAACTGATTCTAGACATTGCAGGTATCCTAAAAGAAAAACGTATTCCTGTAAAAGTTTTGTTAGTCGGTGGAGGGAACCGAGAGCAGGATTTAAAAAAACAAGCCAAAGATTTAAAAATAGAAGAAGATGTCATTATTACTGGAAAACAGATGGGCGTGACAAAGTTTTTAGACGCAATGGATGTTTTCATGTTTCCTTCTAGAAGTGAAGGCTTTGGTCTATCCCTACTGGAGGCAGAAGCAAATGGTTTACCATGTGTTGTTTCAGACAAAATTCAGCCGGAAGTCAAAGTATTGAATAGTGTTTTGAGTGTTAGTCTAAATGAACCGATTCAATGCTGGATAGAGGCGGTAGAAAAGGCGAAGGTGCTAGGAAGAAGTAAAATGGCAAATGAAATTTTGGATGAAAAAGGCATGAGCGAAGCAGCATGTTATGAGACGGTATGGAAAATCTATAATGAGGTACTATCAAAATGATTCTGTATAAAGTTTTATACAAGGTGATTGCTTGCCATCTGCCTGCGTCTGGGACCAGCGTGGGGCCATTTAGAATTGGTGAAATAGGAAGGAAATTTCGGGCATTTTGTTTTTGCGGATGAAATAATGAACAAACTGAGAAAGATATTAACATTGAGAAAAATGTGCGATTGAGTGAGCAGGTTACTTTGGGAAAAAGATCCGGAATTGGCGAAGATTCTATTATCAGTGGAAAAGTAACTATCGGTGATAATGTAATGATTGGTCCAGAGCTAATGTGTTATACAACAAATCATCAGATTAAGCGAACAGATATTCCAATGATAGACCAGGGCTTTTCTGAAATGCACCCAATCATAATAGGAGATGACGTGTGGATTGGGAGTCGGGTCATCATCTTAGGGGGGTGAAAATCGGAAATGGCGCAGTTATTGGTGCCAGCGCGGTTGTTACCCATGATATCCCTTCGAACGCAGTGGTTGGTGGAAATCCAGCTAAAGTAATCAAAATGAGAGAGTGACAAAATCATTGTTGCAAATCGTGGTTGGAGATCAATGATTAATGATGAGTGAAAGAAAAAAAGGTGCAATATTATCATACATTCAAGTGGTTTTAAGCGTTGCGGTTAGTGTTATCTATGTGCCAATTCTCCTACGGTATCTTGGACAAAGCGAGTACGGACTATATCAGATTGTTGGTTCTTTTTTCTCGTACATATCTGTTTTTGAATCATGCATGTCAACGGGCGTACTGAGAAATTATTGTAATGCCTTAGGGAGCCAAGACAGAGAGGCTGCGGATGTGACATTGTCAATGGCAAAAGTCATATATAGAGTGATGGCTGTTTTGATGGCCATTGTTGGCGTTGTTGTACTTTTTGCTTTTAGGCGTTTCTATGCGAGTTCTTTTAGTGCGGCTGAAATGAAAGAAAGTTCAGCAATATTGCTTTTGCTTTTTGCCAATATGATGGTGACCATGTTAGGGTCTGTCTATTTAACAATCCTTACCGGGCACGAAAAATTTACATTTCTGAAGGTGCTGGCTATTATAATTCAAGTAGCACAGCCTTTTTTTGTAATTCTATGCGTGCGAAAAATCCCGTATGCGATTACGGTTTCGACAGTAATTGTGGTGCTCAACGTATTGACCGTCTTGATGCGATACCTATATGTGACCCACAAGTTGAAAATAAAAATCGTAAAGAAGAAAAAAAATCGAAAAGCCATTAGGGAAATTGTTGGACTTTCAGCTACTATTCTACTGGGATGTATTGCAGATCAAATTTTCTGGAAAACTGACCAAGTGATTTTGGGCAAACTTTTTAGTACAGCAGTTGTAGCGGTGTATTCTGTAGGCGCTCAGATTTATATGATGTATATGCAGTTTGGTACTCAAATTGCCAGTGTATTCTATCCGAAAGTTAGCATCTTGTATCAAGAAGAAAACGGAAACCAGAAAGTATCGGATCTCTTTGTGAGAGTTGGGCGAGTGACATTTATGATCATTATGCTAATTCTTTCTGGGTTTATTGTGTTTGGTAAAGAGTTCCTTTTGATATGGGTTGGGGAAGGGTATACAGAAGCGTACTATGTGGCTATTGTGGTTATGATTCCATTTTCGGTTGACCTCGCCCAGAACCTTGCTTTGGCAATTTTGCAGGTGAAAAAGCAGTACGGGTTTCGTGCAAAAATTTATCTGTTAAGTGCGATGATCAATGTTGTTACTACTGTGATACTTACTTCGTATTTCGGTATCATCGGTGCTGCAATCTCGACGGGACTGTCGATGTTCATTACAAGTGGACTGATTATGAACTGGTATTACCTGAAAAAAGCAAGTCTTGACATTGTAAAATTCTGGAAAGAATCTTTTAAGGTTATCGCAGCGTCCATGGCAATAATGATTCTGGCACTTTTGATAAAGAAGTATATATCTTGGAACAGCGCCGGACTGCTTCAACTTGGAATGCAAATTCTCCTTTTTGTATCAATTTATGTGTGTATGATATATAAGTTTATTATGACATCGGAAGAAAGAAAACAGATTCTCGCATTTGTAAAGCGAAAATTATGAACATGCCTATAAGGATTTCTTTATCGTTTTAATTGTGGCTTTTAACAGCTTTAGGAAATTGTATAATAATCGCTAAAAACGAATTATAAGGAGCAGAATAAAATGGGAAAATACTTTGGAACCGATGGCTTCCGTGGCGAGGCCGGTGTGAACCTGACCGCCGACCACGCCTACAAGGTGGGCCGTTTTCTGGGCTGGTATTATAATGCACTGCGGGAGCGCAATGGCAACAACGAGCCTGCCCGCATCGTCATTGGCAAGGATACCCGCCGCTCCAGCT